>CAYPMQ010000457.1:0-2224 GCA_964411625.1 uncultured Ignavibacteriaceae bacterium | reverse complement strand
GGTGAGCATGGGTCTTTTTTCATCGCCCCTCCAGTAACTTCCTGAAATTCTGTCAAGCTTAAATCCCTTTATCGGCACTTCACTTGTCTGGACAACATGCGGGCCCTCGCACATATCAACAAACGGTCCGTTCTGATAAAAACTTAATTCACCGTTTTCAGCCTGACCTGTTTCAACCAGCTCTTTAGCGTATTCAACTTTGTAATTCTGCCCCATTTTTTCGAGCATTTCAACCGCTTCATTCAGCGGTTTGTAAAACATAGAGAATTTCTGTTTCTGATTAATGATCTTATACATCTTTTTTTCGATGTCTTTCAGATCTGCTTCACTAATCTTTTCATCTCCGAAATCAAAATCATAATAAAAACCATTATCAACCGGAGGACCAAATCCCATCTTTACGTTCGGATAAATATCCTGCACTGCCTGAGCCATGATATGAGCAAGGGAGTGCCTGATCTTATATAACTGATCTGCTTGTTTCATAATACCTGAATTATTTTAAATTATATCTTTAAAGTTAATTATAAATTCCCAATCGGCAGTAATACCGCAGGGAAAAAATGACTGATTTTAAGAGATAACAGGAGGAGAGCGCCCGGCTGTGAACCACCCGGGCGCCTTAAGAATTTTACTGTAAGTACGTTCGGAGTGTTTCGGAGAGGTTTTCGCCTCGTAACTGATCGGTTACTGCAATTATATTTCCTTCGGGTGAAACAAGGAACAAATGAGGTATGTACATAATGTTAAAGTCTTTGGCAACTTTATCACCTGTTGCACCGGCCTCAAGGAATGAGATACTCCAGTCCATTTTATTTTTACCGACCGCTGATTTCACGGTCTTCAGGTCATCATTAACTGCAACACTGATAATTTCAAACCCTTTTCCCTTAAATTCAGAATACGCGCTTTTAAGGTTGGGTACTTCTTCCATACAGGGCATGCACCAGGTTGCCCAGAAATCAAGTATGTAGTATTTACCTTTAAGTGATTCTTTTGAATAAGTAACAGGAGAATCCGAAATAGTTGTGAAGCTGAAATCAGGAATTTCATTACCTACTCCGAGTGAGCTTACATCACCTTCATCGGGGTTATTATCACCCTCAGGGTAATATCCGCCCCCGCCGTCAATATAACCTTCATACTCTGTACCTTTGTAAATCTCTGTGTATTTATTCTCAAATTCAGTGATTTTCGCTTCAGTAAAGTATGAGGGTGCAAGACGAAGATAATTTATAATCTCAAGTCTGAACAGCGGGTCATTCTGCTTATCAAAAAGCTGTGTAAGGAACTGTATCTTCTCATCATGAGGAATATACTTCATGAAATCTCTTATCTGATAAGTCAGTAACTGCCAGTAAGGTGAGTCTATGGAAAGAGATTTATACAGAGCAGGGATTTCTTTCACATCAACATATCTGTAAAGATCATAAAGAACAAGGAGTCTTGAAAGGTAGAAATCTTTAAGATTTTTATCTTTTGCTGACCTGAATCCTTCAAGATCCGATTTGATTACGGGTACCTGCCCGGAAATATAATTCACACTGAATTCATAGGTAAGCTGTAAAATCTTTGAGAGCACAGGATCACCTGATTTGATTTTCAGCTCGGCAAAGGGAGTCTGCGGCAGATTAACAAATTTTGACGGGTCAACTTTAAATGAAATAAGACCCTTTTTGGTGAAGTAATTTGCGTAGCTGCCGTCTTCATCAAGCTTGATTCCTTCACCGGCTCCGGGCATTACTGCATTAGAATAACCTGTTAAACCGTTTATTTTCACGATTACGGTATCTGCCCAGTCATTTGAAATATCTATGGTGTAAGTTCCGTCACTTTGTTTTTTCATCTCCATAGGGGTGTAAAGATCAGTAACGTTTGAATAGACGTTTACTGCTTCAGGATAAGGAGCAAAAAAGAAGGCGGTCAGTTTAACATCAAACTCAACTTCACCTTTATCAACATACACAGGCAGATTCAGATAAAGCGCATCATGATTTGCCCCTATGAAATTAATACTGTATGTGGCGCCGGTGGGGAGTGTAAAATCAAAGTTGCCGTCTTTGGCTACATTAATCAGTTTAACCAACCTATCTTCAATTACCTTGTAGTCAAAAACCTGAATATTGGCTGCTGCCATTGGTTTACCATCCGCACCGATGAGTTTGCCTTTTAATCTTATCTCTCCTGCACTCAGTGCAATGGTAAAGATAAAGAACATTGTAAG
>CAYPMQ010000456.1:0-2230 GCA_964411625.1 uncultured Ignavibacteriaceae bacterium | reverse complement strand
GTAGTGACCGTCCTGCAGTTATCCGCAGGCTTATCGGAGCGTTACGGGAATATCAGATTGCGGGAGTTTCAACAAATATTCCGTTTCTCATCTGGATTCTCGAACAAAAGTGTTTTGAAAATGCCACATACGACATAAATTTTATAGATGAAGAAATTGCAAAGGGGACTGTTGAATCAATCACTGCAACTGAAGATATAATCAGGACTGCTGCAGTATTCAGTGCCGTCATTCGGCACGAGGGTGCATTATACGATCCGACTGGCAGTAACGGAGCAGAAACAAAAAACAGCTGGACTGAGATGATCTATGAATGAGTTCTTCGTGCAGACTGATACTGCTGAATACGGCATAAAAGTGAATGAAAACACAGTTACAATTGAAGGGGAGGAAAAATCATATGAACTCACCGGGATCACACCTTTACAGTATATCCTGAGAATTGGCAACAGATCATATCAGGTATTAGTTATAAGCAGTATAAAGGGTGAGGAGAAGTTTCTTATAGATGGCAGATATGTAAATGCTACGGCAAAATCAAGACTGGAGAGCATTGCAGCCAAAATTATTGCAAATACACAAAAGGGTCATCATAAATCTTCTGTAAATGCTCCGATGCCCGGAATGGTGCTGAAGCTGAAGAAAGAAAAAGGGGAAAAAGTTGAGCAGGGAGAGGCTGTGCTTGTTCTGGAAGCAATGAAGATGGAAAACGAGGTAAAATCTCCTTATTCAGGAGTAATCAAGGAAATCTTTGTAACAGAAAAAATGGCAATCGAAAAAGGTGCCAGATTATTTAGTATAGAATAAACCAACTCACGAGGAGGTAATGTGAAAAGACTCTACACAATCCTTTTGACAGCCGTTATGTTGATGAGTGTTCCCGCTTTTGGCGGTGGATTCCAGCTTAACGAACACGGTGCCAGAGCTATGGCTATGGGCGGAGCATTTGCCGGTTATGCCCGTGATCTCTCGGCTATTTATTTCAATATTGCAGGTATTACATATCTTCCGGGTGTGCATATGCAGATAGGTACCACACTTATCACTCCTGCAACTTCGTTCAGAGGTCCGTCTCCGTCTGTAACGGAAACCAAGATGAAAAGTCAGCTGTTTTATCCAAGCCACGCTTATTTTACATATCAGATCAATGATATGTTTACCGCCGGTTTGGGATTTAACAATCCGTTTGGTCTCGGAACCGAATGGGATGAAGGCTGGATTGGTCAGTTTATCACTCTTAAAAGTGACCTTAAAGTCTTTTCATTAAACCCTGTGTTCGGTGTAAAAATTTCTGATAATCTCAGACTGGGTCTCGGTCTTCAGTATAACATCGCCACAGTTGAACTTACAAGAGCATTAAACTTCGCCCCGACGTTCAGCGGAACCGGCAAAATAGACCTCAAAGGTGATGATAATGCTGCTATAGGATTTGATGCAGGATTACTTTATCAGGTAACAAAAGAGTTGTCTGTAGGTCTTCAGTACAGAAGTGAAGTTAAATACAAATTTAAAGGAACTGCCACCACAACCGGTCCTTCGCAGCTTGCAGCTAGTTTACCTGCGGGAGATATCGAAGCATCATTCACTTCACCTCAGCAGTTTACTCTGGGTGTTGCGGTTACACCTTCATCAAAACTTCTCCTGACCGCTGATTTTCAGTATATCATGTGGTCAAGCTACGATTCACTGAAAGTGGATTTTATTACGTCAAAAACCACATCTGCATCAGCAAGGCTATATGAAGATACTTATATTGCAAGGCTTGGCGCAGAATACCGTTATAATGAAGATCTCGCTCTCAGAGCAGGTTTGCTTTTTGATAGAAACCCTGTAAAAGATGAGCTCCTTGATCCGCTCCTTCCCGACGCAAACAGAATCGGTTTTTCAGCAGGTATCGGATATAATATTTCTGAATCAATGAGTCTCGACCTTGCATATCTCTTCCTCAGATTCAGCGAAAGAACCATTACCCAAACTGAGATAAGCTATTCAGGTAACAGCGGTGTACTGCCATTCACAGGCACATACAATTCAACCGCTAACTTATTCTCATTTTCACTGAATTACAAATTCTAACGAAGGAGATCCGATCAGATGAAAAAGTCATTTTTATTATTAACAATATTCCTTTTTGCCGGTCTTACATTTTACGGATGCGAGGACAGGAGTGATCTTGCAGCTCCCTCAGCTCCTTCAACCGGAAGTGCCAATTTTGCGAGATATGTTGCAG
>CAYPMQ010000455.1:0-2232 GCA_964411625.1 uncultured Ignavibacteriaceae bacterium | reverse complement strand
TCAATACCAACATAAGCTCTTTAAGCTAAAATGAATTGTGATTATTCGGAGATAACAAAAAAAATAATAATGATCTGCCGCAGTTTTCAATAATATTACTAACCGCGGCAGCTTTGATTATTTGATCCCTTTGGGATGCAGGATGTATGACTGGACAAAAAGATCGTCTTCTCATTTCCGTGAATTTGAGAAGACATCATTCCTTGTATTCACTGCCCGGAACCCAAGATTGTTGTTCCTGTTATCGGGGTTGTTGTTGTTGCGATTCGCCGTCCGGAGGTTACCGGCGTTGTTGTTCCAGCTCCCGCCCCGGTTGACACGGTTACTGCCCGAGGGAGTTAAAATCATACACCCTTCTCAGTATCTGAGACTTGTTTTTTTGAAAATAGAGCATACTCCCCAGAAAACTGTTCAGTGAACTGGCAAATCTTTCTTCACTGATTACGTTGTTCTCAAACTCATATTTTCTGAGCTTAAGTTTTCTGATGCTTCTTTTAAGATTCTCCTGTCTGATTCTTATCACTGCGGGATAAATCCTCTTACCCAAAAAACTCAGTCCGTTTTCCCGCTTGTTGAAAAAAGTTGATTTTTTGTTTAATTTGAGCCTAAGCTCTGATTCTATAAATTCCTCAATTAATTTTGCAGCTTCTCTGAGCTTCATTTTTTCATCAAAAAGGACAAAGTCATCCATGTATCTTATATAATGTCTTATTCTCAGTTTTTCCTTGATAAAAACATCCAGTTCATTCAGATAAACATTAGCAAGAAACTGACTCGTCAGATTCCCTATCGGCATCCCCCTTCCTTGATCGTTCTCGTGATACAGAATCTGTTCAGTAAGCTTCAGTATGCCGGCATCTTTGATTTTTCGGCAAAGAATCCGCAGAAGGATCGAAGAATCAACCGTCTCAAAATACTTTTGTATATCACTTTTGAAATAAAACTCTTCGGCTCTTAAAAATTTCTGTGCGGCAAGAACAGCCCTGTGTGTTCCTTTTCCTTTTCGTGTTGCATAAGAATGGAAATAGAATCTCTTTTCATAAACTGGTTCAAGGCAATTTATTAGTGCGTGATGAACAACCCTGTCCTGAAATGGTGCCGAGGTTATCAGCCGCTCTTTTGGGTCATGTATCCTGAATCTCTTATATCTGCCCGGTTTCCATCTTCCCGCTTCAAGATCTGCTTTCAGATCTGAAATATTGTATTCAAGTCCGAAAAAAAACTCCGCTGATTTTATTTTTCTGTCATCTCCTCTGCATGCACTCCTGTAAGCAGATAGCAGATTTTCAAATGAATATAATTTTTCAGACAGACAGCCTATCCTTTGCAAATTTTTATCCACCCCCCTATCATTTTTCCGAACTCATTAAATTCACGCGAGGCATATTCAAACTGGGATAATGAAAGATACCTCCTGTCATAGCTTAATCTCACATATATCCGAAGATTGTCAAGTTTCTGATTAACCCCTCTCAATATATCCGTTTTCTCTTTTGCATATATGGCAGACAGAACCTCATCAAGGATATCAAGAGCCGTATTCTCAATACGTGCACTCAGCGTGATTCTTATGTTTGCAGGAAATTTTGCAGTGTGATCAAGTATCCATAAAACATTTCTGTACCATATCTGCCAGACGGGATATTCCTCTTTATTCAAAAACTGCTTCCTTTCTGAACATTCCCGTCAGTTCCTGTCCGTAATTCTTAAGTTTATTATCACTCATACCTCTTATTGAACGCAGTTCTTCCTGTGATACCGGTTTTTTCCTGGTTATTTCAAGAAGTGTCTCATTTTTAAATATGATGAAGATGGGAACACCGGCTTCAGAGGCTTTTTTAGCTCTCCATTCCTTGAGCCTGTTGTAAATACGTGAGTCTTCTTCACTGAGTGCATCTGAATCTTTTTTTCTTTTGCTGCTGCCCTCTTCATACGTTATCAGAACCGACCAAACGGGTTCATTTTCATGAATGAAGAATGTGGTTTTACAGTCTGTCACCTCGGTTTCCGATATGAAAGCATTCACAACCTCTTCTGAGAATGATTTTTTCTGCTTATCATAAGGAAGTGAGAATATTTTCAGTCTCATTTTTTTACTTTCCATATATGAGGTTTCAAACTTACGCATATATCAGCATAAATTGTTTGATAAGCATTACTATAAATGTTTTTATTATTTTAGAGGAGGGGGTCTACGGCATTTTTAATCCTGACCTGATTTTGCTTCGCAAT
>CAYPMQ010000454.1:0-2249 GCA_964411625.1 uncultured Ignavibacteriaceae bacterium | reverse complement strand
GACTAAGACAGACACAGAAACAGGGGAAAACAGACACAGAAACAGGATTTCAATTCCAATATGGTACGACTAAGACCTTCAAATTCTGGTATGTTCTTTATAAAGTCTGTTATATTTCAATTCCAATATGGTACGACTAAGACTCGCCGTAAATATGCATATTTTTTAATACTTTAGCAACAATTTTTTTCATTAAATTCACGTCAATCTGAGATAGTGCAATGAGGCAGGGGGTACGACGCTAAAAAGATTTTTATTGTAATCAAATGAAGCTGTCAGTCGGTTTTTTTTCAATTCCTATTAGTTTCCTCTCCGAGTATTTTTTTGAATCAAATTTATAAATTATGACCGAGTCTTTATCCTTATTAATCAATTTTTTAATGTTTCCAAGGATAATGGTATAGCCGGAATCTGTAACCTCTCCCTCAAAAACCGAATTTTGTATCCAGGTTAGGGTGGATCGGAGATATTTAAGGAGTTTATTGCCCCTTTTTGGTGACGCCATATCATAAACTACTATTAAATACATCCTGTTTCACCTACCACCATATTTTGAAAGGTTTATATTCTTTATCACCGAGTAAATGTTTTATAAGTTTATAACATTCAAGTCTTATTAACTGTCTGTAATTTACACTCTTGTTTAATGTCCGGTGTTTAATTGTTGTTTTTAATTTTTCATCAAACTCCCTTACAACAATCTTTCTGCCATCCTCATTCAGGTGACAAAAATTCAATTCTTTTGTAAAGTGCTTTTCCTGTATCTGATTTTTATTAAAAAGTGAAAATATAATCCTGTCGGAGAATAAGGGTTTAAATACCTCTGAAATATCAAGAGCCAGTGAAAACCGCCTTTCCCCGGGTTCATGCAGAAAACTTATCAGAGGGTTTAACTGCGTCTTATAGATTTCACTTAATACCGTTGTATAGACCATTGAATTCAGAAAAGAGATCATGGCATTTATCGGATTATCGGGCGGCCTTTTTACCCTCTTGAAAATTTTCAGATCACTGTTAATTATTGTATTCCATGTTTTATAGTATTCATCATGAATATTCCCTTCAATACCCATCAATCCGCTTATTTCATTGGATGAACTGATTTCTTTTGCAAGTTTTTTAATACGCAGTATTGAATCCTCAAGATCATGGTCCCGGGAATTATAATACTGCAGATTCATAATAATATTATCGGCAGCACCTTTTACGAATTTCTGCGCAATTTTGATTCTCATGTCATGATTTAAGTAGTTTTGTATCTGATGAACAAGAAGATTACCGGAAATATAGGGCGCCTTGGGATAAAATGATCCGGTATAAAAACCGTAATAATTAAAAAAATGTGCTGTTATTTGTTTTAACGATAAAAAGTTAAAAAATCTTGTGTTAAACTGAAGTTCACTGAAACAATAAAGTGCCTCAACATCATCCACGGGAACAGGTTTTCTCCCGAGACTCACAGGTTTCACATAATCATCATCTTCGGGTTCTTCTGATTCCGCAGGCATTATAATCTCCTCTTCATCCTTTTCTGAGGGAGGGGCATTTTCACCGGGTTCAAAATATAATGTGTTATTTTTCCTGATGAGCTTTCCTGAGCTGAAAATATAGTAATTCCGCTTCATGCTCTAAGTCCTTAAATATAACATAAATCAAAGTAGCTGCAGGATTTACAAAAAGGTTCATTAATGACTTCCGGAATTATACTTGATTTGACCAGTGATTCGATTTTTGGTATAATCTTATTAATTTCAACCACATCTTCATCACACAATGCAACCTGGATTCTTTTTTTCAGATTTGGATAATCAATTAAACCGGTAACTTCCATCACCCCCTTTTGCTTCAGTATAAAAAGATAGTATTTTACCTGCCAGATATGACCCGGTTCAAGTTTGTTCGATTTTTTGATTTCATGGATTACTTTACGTTTTTCATCAAAAAAATCTATTGAAATATTATCAATGGCTATCTCATGAATTTTTCTCGTGTAAGTCGTATCTGACAGGAATCTGCCTATTTTGACATTTTCATTATTTTGTTCCATTGATATAGAATGGTGGTTTAACCATAGTTTTCGATGGCAAATATGAAAGTAATTAAAATCCGTTCCTGAGATAGCCATGATCATCATTCTTTATATTTGTTTATCAAAGTCAAAAGAGGACAATATTTCCGTTAATCTTTCTCTGGCTCTGCCGAGCGCAGTAATATCGGTCTCCACTCCTTGTATATAACCACTGCAGGGT
>CAYPMQ010000453.1:0-2250 GCA_964411625.1 uncultured Ignavibacteriaceae bacterium | reverse complement strand
GTTATGCTCCGCTGTTCCACACAGGTGGGTGGAATGTGTTATTCACTCCGTTTCTATTCAACGGTGCATCACACACAATTCTGCCGGGATTTGATCCTGAACTCATACTCAGGCTTATAGAAGAGGAGAAGACGACAATTCTCTTTGGCGTGCCTACCATGCTGCAGATGATGTCAGACACAGAACAATTTGACAAAACCGATCTTTCAACACTGCGTTACGCAATCGTGGGAGGAGCTCCATGCCCGATACCCATGATAAATAAATGGCACTCCCGCAAAGTTTGGATAAGGCAGGGATACGGTCTTACTGAGGTAGGGCCAAACTGTTTTTCTCTCCATCAGGATGATGCGGTCAGAAAAAAGGGTTCAATAGGCTTCCCGAATTTCTACATTGAAGCAAAAGTTGCCGGGGTTGACGGAAATGACGCAGGCCCGGGAAATATAGGTGAACTTTGGCTTAAATCACCTGTAGTAACCCCCGGTTACTGGCAGAAACCTGCAGAAACGGCAGAATCAGTTACTGACGGCTGGTTCCACACAGGAGATATGGTAATGCGGGATGAAGAGGGATATTACTATGTGGTTGACCGTAAAAAGAATATGTTTATAAGCGGCGGAGAGAATGTATATCCTGCCGAGATAGAAGCTTTTCTTTATACAAACAAAGCTGTAAAGGAATGTGCAGTTATAGGAGTAGCTGACGAAAAATGGGGTGAGGTCGGGAAAGCATTTATAGTACTCAGAGAGGGGCAGAAACTAACTGCTGAAGATTTCCGCAGTTACTGCACCGGGAATCTGGCGAAATACAAAGTGCCCAAATATTTTGAATTCTTAGATGCACTGCCTAAAAATGAAGCTGGTAAAATCAATAAACGAGAATTAATAAAAAATCATTAACCAAATAAAATACAGAGAGGTATCATGATGAAAAAATTCATTGCTCTTTTTGCAATCGTTGCAGTATCCTGGTTTTTTAACGGATGCAGCAAAAGTGAAGATAACAACCCCGTGAACAACACATCAGATGTAATCACCGGAAGCTGGATTTCGGAAAGTGTTGACATTGCCCCCGGTTTAATTACAACCCTGAAAACCGTTAAAATTGTTGCCACATTCAACTCAAACAATACGTACAAAGTTATTGCCACCGATAGCGCAGGCGCATCTGTTACGTACGAAGGAACGTATACCACTTCGGCCAACAACGGTACAACAATCAGAGGCATAGTACTGAATCAGACTGTACCGACATCTGTTACTTCAACAGGTATTTATCAGATTGATGCAAACGGGAACATGAAATATGAAGTTATCCAGACAACTCCTGCAATAAACGGTTTCACCGCTCCCAATGCAACAGAAGGCTTCGGATCAACAAAATATAACAATATTGCGTTAGGCGCAACCTGGACCCAGAGATTTGTTCCTGCAGCCCCGACAAAAGACCCGATAAAAGGCAACTGGTTATCAGAAGGCGATAATGTTGCACCCGGATTAAAGGCAACATTGAAAACAAAGAAAATTGTTGCAACTTTCAATGATAATAACACTTATACTGTTATTGCAACAGACAGTAATGATGTAAACGTAACCTATTCAGGTACATTCACTTCATCAGCTGCCGAAAATACATCAATCCGCAATATCACACTTAATCAGACTGTGCCCACATCAGTTACATCAACCGGAATCTACAGAGTAACTGCCAGTGGCTACATGCAGTATGAAGTTATCCAGACCACACCTGCAATTCAGGGCTTTGCTGCCCCCACAGTAGCAGGCGGATTCGGATCAACTTCATATAATTCAATACCTTTAGGTGCAACATGGATTCAGGGTTTTGTAAAACAGTAAAAGTATAAATCAGTTTTTTAACCGCCGGCTTCATGCCCGGCGGTTTTAATTTGAATTAAAACGGAGAGTGTATGAAAATTTTACTGAGCGCCATTCTGTTATTTACAGGCGCATTCATGTACGCTCAGGATTCCAGGCTGACAGATCCTCCGCAGAAAGAACTTCAGTTTATAGGATATTCCTTCACAAGATTCACCGGATCAAACATCACCCCCACCAATGATATTCTTCAGGGTCAGGTGATCGGCAGACTTTTTGGTCAGAACTCTACAAGCACAGTTCCAAAAACTGCCGTTTACGCCGAACAGAGGTTTGTGCCGATGTTTATATACAAACCATCTATACTTGACGGTTTCGCCACATTCAGAGGATTATTCAAGATTGATTACACCTG
>CAYPMQ010000452.1:0-2252 GCA_964411625.1 uncultured Ignavibacteriaceae bacterium | reverse complement strand
ATGGTGATCACCGCGATTCTAACGTAAGATCGATATTTTATTATGCTGTTTTCTTCCCGGCGGTCGAATTAATCTCAGCTCTCGCCGTTGCCCTTATTATTTGGTACGGCGGTGGTGAGGTTCTTCAGAACACTATATCACTTGGTGTGCTTTTTGCATTTATACAATATACAGAAATGTTCTTCCGTCCGATAAGAGATCTTTCGGATAAGTACAACATAATGCAAACCGCAATGGCATCATCAGAGCGTATTTTTAAGCTCCTTGATGATCAGACCTTCATCAAAAACCCTGAAAACCCCGTTCCGTTAAATGACGTCAAAGGCGGCGTTGAATTCAGGAACGTCAGCTTTTCATATAATCAGGAGGATTTTGTTCTCAAAAACATCTCCTTCACAATTAACCCCGGCGAAACGGTTGCCATTGTAGGCGCAACAGGTGCCGGCAAAACAAGTATGATAAACATTCTGACCAGATTCTATGATATCCAGAAAGGTCAGATTCTTCTTGACGGCAACGATATCACTCTCCTCGATAAACGCGAGCTCCGTAAAAATATTGCCGTGGTGCTTCAGGATGTTTTCCTCTTCTTCGGAACAATAAAATCGAACATCGGAATGAACAATCCGGAGATCACGGAAGAAAAGATTATTGAATCCGCAAAGTTTGTCGGTGCTCACAGATTTATTGAAGAGCTGCCCAAAAAGTATGACGAACCCGTAAAAGAAAGAGGAGCAACCCTCAGTGTGGGGCAAAAACAGCTTATTTCTTTTGCAAGAGCCTTGTCACATAATCCGCAAATACTTATTTTAGATGAGGCAACTTCCAGCGTTGATACAGAGACTGAAAAGATGATTCAGGACGCTATCGAAAAGCTTCTGAAAGGACGGACCGCCATTGTAATAGCCCACCGTCTTTCAACAATTCAGAAGGCTGATAAGATTCTCGTTATGCACAAAGGCGAGATCAAAGAGAGCGGAACTCATCAGGAACTCCTCCAGCAGAGAGGACTTTATTACAGACTGTATCAGCTTCAGTACAAAGATCAGGAGGTTGTTACACTTAATTAAATTTGCGGAGGTATAATGACTAAAATGCGCTTCATGACGCTTGAACGGTACATAACCGAACAAGAGAGAAAGTTTCCTGAAGCCACCGGCGAGTTATCACGTTTGCTCTCTGACCTTGCGATTGCAGCAAAAGTGATCTCACGCGAAGTTAACAAGGCCGGTCTGGTTGATATCATCGGGTTTACCGGTGAAACCAACGTGCACGGTGAAAGAGTGCAGAAGCTTGATGAGTATGCACATGAAATGCTTTTTAAGGCCATGGATCACGGGGGGCACCTCTGCATCATGGCCTCGGAAGAGGAAGAGGATATAATACATATCCCCCCGCAGCACAACCTCGGGAAATACGTGCTCCTCTTTGATCCCCTTGACGGTTCCTCAAACATTGATGCCAATGTCAGCATCGGAACAATATTCTCTGTTTACAAGCGCATCAGCCCGGGTGATGGTCCCGGAACAATAGAAGACTGTCTCCAGCAGGGCTATAAACAGGTTGTAGCAGGTTATGTAATCTACGGCTCTTCAACCATGTTTGTGTACTCCGCAGGAACCAAGGTGCACGGTTTCACCCTCGATCCCTCTATCGGTGAATTCCTCCTCTCCCATCCCGATATTAAAATACCGAAGAAAGGGAAAATTTACAGTATCAATGAAGGCAACTACAAATACTGGCATCCCGGACTTAAAAAGTATATTAAATACCTCCAGGATATTGACCCTGATACCAGCCGTCCCTATTCCTCCAGGTATATCGGCTCAATGGTTGCAGACGTTCACAGAACTCTCCTTTATGGGGGAATCTTCATGTACCCGGCGGATGTCCGCAATAAAAAAGGCAAACTGCGCCTGATGTATGAGTGCAACCCTATGGCGTTTATAGTCGAAACCGCCGGCGGCAGAGCATCAAACGGCAAAATGCGCGTCCTTGAAGTGCAGCCTGAAGCCCTCCATGAACGCTGCCCTATCTTTATCGGCAGCGAAGAGGATGTCGCAATGGTTGAAAAATTCATGGCTGAAGCTGAAAAAGGAAAAATGATGTAGGAAAGTTAGGATATAGAGTTTAGGGTTTAGTCACTATAACTAAAGCTGATAATTTATTGTAAAGAAATGGTTCAGGAAGCCGGTACAAGCTGAGAGATAGGGTTTGTCCGGCTTTTTGTTTTTTGGTTCGAGGTTCAAGGG
>CAYPMQ010000451.1:0-2259 GCA_964411625.1 uncultured Ignavibacteriaceae bacterium | reverse complement strand
CAGAGTGTCAGCATTCAGGCAGGCAGATATTCTGAGACGGTTTCATACTATAATCTTGTTCTTTGTGTTAATGAATCAGAGTTTGGGGCTATCTATAAAAAGGACTGGCCAATTGATGAGGAAATAAAATTGTTTGTTAAGCCAACCGATAAAAATTGCTCTGACAGATTTGAATACACTAAATCCGGAAAGGTAAAACCGGCGGCAGGTGACATTGCTGCAGAAAAAACGATTGAGAAATTAAATCTTAACCACAGAAAGCTTGTAACTAAACGAAGAGAAGCATATCTGTATCAGTTCCTGATGCCAAGGGGTAAAATAGATAAGAGAGCCCTAAAGAAGAAAATCAAATTTCCGGAAACTCCGGAGAATGACAGACTGCCGGAATTCGCTTTCATTCTAGCAATTCTGCTCAAGAAAAAATTAGATCGCTAACCCGAGCTTATTTTCAATACTTCGTGAAATGCTGGTAATCCTGATAAGGGATCCAGTCACCGCCCCAGATCCATCCGTATTTCTTAAATATCTTTACCACATCTGAGTTCTTTTTTATGGTGCCTGCTTTGGTCGTATCATAAACCGCGCCGTCAGGCTGAACGATTTTACCGTTAATGTACGGATTGAGCAGAGGATTGATATCAATTGCCAGGCCATAGGCATGACGGCTTTTCTCGGTGGTTCCGGCAACGTTTCTGAAGTTAAATCCTGATGTGTTATTATCCTTCATTGAAAGGTCATCGTCCCAGCCGTAAAATGAAACCGGTCTTACTTTTTCGATCGGGAACCCGATTTTAAACAGATCATTGAAGATGTTTATAACGTCTTCCTTAACTTTTTTGCTGACTACAATCTGTCCTTTATGAACATTACCATCAAAGCCGTAATAGACAACATCAAGTATCACCATATTCTTAATAACAGAGGCGGGAATATCATCGCCGGACATTGCCTCTTCAAAAGTTATATCGGAATCTGTGATTGTGTCAGCTACTGCAGGTGCGGCCTGCTGAGGTGTAGCGCCCGGTTTATCATCTTCTTTATTTTCACTGCATCCTGAAATCAGCAGTACAAAAATTATCAAAGCACTGCAATATTTATCCATATAATTTAATTTTGTTTTTCAAAACCGAAAAAATAAAAATAAAAAATGAAAATCTTCAAAAATCTTGTTTACGGAATCCAGGAAGTTCTTGCGAGAGTTTTTCTTGAAGGGAAATATCCTGACATTGCGCTAAAATTTCTGTTTGCCAAAAACAAAAAATGGGGTGCAAGAGACAGAAAATTTGTTGCAGAGGCCACTTATGACATCATCAGAAAGAAGCGGTTTTATCTCTGCCTTGCGGGAATGAGCGAAGATCTGAAATTATCTGATATCCGGAATCTGATTCATGTTTATCTTGCAGTAAACTATGCGGAAACAGATGATCAGTTTGAGGGTCAGAGGTGGAAAAAGGCTATTCAGACAAGATTTACTGATGAAATGCCCTTTGCTGTAAAGGAATCAATACCCGACTGGATGGATACTTTCGGGAGGGCTCAACTTGGTGAAAGATGGGAAAGTGCAATAAAGGCGCTTAATACAAGGGCACCTCTTGTTGTGAGGGCAAATACTCTGAAAATTTCGGGGAAGGAACTCAGAGAGCTTTTTCTGAAAGAAGATTTCCCTGTAAAAGATGATCCGCTCGCTGCTGATTCTCTGATTCTTGACGAAAATAAAAATGTGAATAAAACTGAATTCTTTAAAAAGGGTTACTTTGAGATACAGGACAGCTCTTCACAGAATGTCGGTTTATTTGTGGCTCCCGAGCCGGGCATGCGGGTAATTGATGCCTGCGCAGGAGGTGGAGGGAAGTCTCTTCATTTAGCAACGCTCATGCAGAATAAGGGGAAGCTCATTTCAATGGATGTTGAGCAGTGGAAGCTTGATGAACTTAAAAAGCGTGCCCGAAGAAACGGGATCAGTATTATAGAAACAAGACTGATTGAAGGAAGCAAGACTATAAAAAGACTGACAGGGAGCGCCGATAAGGTGTTGCTTGATGTCCCGTGCTCCGGGAGCGGGGTGCTGAGGCGGAATCCGGATGCAAAATGGAAACTCAGTCCGGATCAGATTAAATCACTTATGATAACTCAGCAGGAAATACTCGCCGGCTATTCAAGAATGGTTAAACCGGGAGGTGAGCTCGTTTACGCAACCTGCAGTATTTTCCCCGCTGAGAATGAAAATCAGGTTAGAAAATTCCTTGCACAGAATAATGC
>CAYPMQ010000450.1:0-2260 GCA_964411625.1 uncultured Ignavibacteriaceae bacterium | reverse complement strand
TTATCATCCCGCAATGAGCAAATCTGTTTGCTCCCGGCCATATTCCTGCCATGAAAGATTTTACTGTTTCAACAGGATCATATCCCCGGTTTGATCCCGGTTCCGGCAGCGGCAGCGTCTTGAAGAATTCTGTCATTTTTAGCTTTACTGTTAATTCCGGTACAAGCCTTATTCCTCCCCATGGGCTCACTGCTTTCTCGCTGTATTATGCTTCTGTTAGCTGCACTTTTCCGGTGTCCCGCTTCTAGGCAATAATTGATTGTTTTTTTACATTTATCCTTTTTTACTCTTTTTTAATGATTTATTCGGATTAAATGATGAGGCTCACCCGGGGTAATTTTAGCAGCTCAAATGTTACGGATCCGGTTTAATAGGTCTTAAGGGCAGGAGTTAATATTTTCCCCTGTTCTGCAGCCTCTTAACCCAACTAAGCACAACACTGCCGAAAAGCAATTCAACAGTGGTTTACAGCAAAACAATTACAAATTGATTCGTGTCTATTTGTTTCATTCGCATTATTCGTGATTCAAAAAAATATCAGTGTTCATCCGATTCATCCGTTCAATCCGCGTTTCTGACGTCATGCTGTTAGTATCCCTGATATCACTGCCGTTTTGGTAATTTTTTCATCTCCTTAAGTTCTTTAATCGGGTTGTAAGCTTTAGGGTAACCGTTTTCCACTTTAAGAACCATCAGGTGCAGGTGTGTGGGGGACCTTTTGGGCCAGGCATTTTTACCCGTTCTTCCCATGTATGCAATAAGATCGCCCGGCTGAACAATATCACCCATCTTTACAAGCACTTCTTTATTATGTGCGTAGTAAAAGAATGCATCAAAATTTGGGTCATATACATAGACATAATTACCCCCCTTAAGTGTGTCACCGGGCTGCCAGTCATTAGTAAGTGCAACCACCACACCACCTGATACAGAAAGTATCTCGATCGGCTTTTTTGTGTAATCATCCAGGCAGTCGTTATCATAATCTGCAGCAAAAATATCATGAGCCGGATGACCGCCGTTAAGTTTACCCTTAAAGAAATCATAACCGGGATCAATGAAACCTGTACCCCCACCCCCGATGTCATTATTGCCATAGCCCCTTACAGGAAAGACCCAGTCGGCTTTAGTGAATGCTTTACCCCCTTTATCTTTATAATACTTTTTCAGATCAAAAAGAACTTCCTGAAGAATCTGATAAGCCTGATCTTTTTCAAGTTTCAGCTCTCTTACATCGAGCATGAGTCTGTTAAAGTTATAAGCCGGAGTTAACGTATCCTGCAAAGCGACCTGATCAACAGAATCCTGAATTTGTGCGTCGGCGGCAAAAAATGGAATAATCAGCAGAAACAAAAGTATGGGTATCTTCAATTTATACTCTCTTTTTGGTTAACAATTTTTTTATTTTACAAATGCAAATTAACGAAGTTCCCGATGAATAAAATTCAAAATTACAAGTACTCTCCTCACCCTGTGGTTGAGTATCAGATTATAAAAGGCTAAAAACCTTAAGGAAAACACATGCAGAACGCCGGAAAAGTGGCCTGACCTGACTGCAGGCTTCGAAGTAAAAAACACCTCAGATTTTGTAAAACTTACAAAAGAAAAGTTCGGACTGGGGATGAACACTGCAGTTGTAATAGCCGCTGCCCGTTTCGGTAAACTGAGTGAGGATGCATACAAACCGGTAAAGCTTGTGGGAGAACTTTTTGAGGATCGCGGCAATCTTCTCGGAATTTACTTTAAACTTCTGGATTACTCAGTAACGCCCGTAGGGGATGTAAGGATATGTCCGGCCTCAACGTTCGTTCCTCTCTACAGAGAAAAAGTATTTCTGATGATAAAACCCGCCATAAAATCCGGAATTGAACTCGGAGCGGCTTTAGTTGATTATCCTCCTTCCGATATACTGAAGGATACGGGTGGTCTTAAAAAAAAGGATAGAATTACGCGGAAAATTGAATTATTTTCAGAGGGTGATATAAATGATTTTGTTAAGGCGCTGATAAAAACAGCGTATGAAATGAGCTGAAGAATTTAATTTATGCGGTTAATTAAAAATTTGAAATTTCTTTGTGCGGGGGTTATTATCTCCTCGCTGACTTTCCTCTCATCCGGCTGCAAGGATACCATTAATCAGCAGGATATCGATTCGCGTGAAATTCCCTCACAGGGCGTGAGTTATGCGCTTCACATCCAGCCCGTGCTTGATCTGAAATGCAATTATTCGGGGTGTCATGATGACGGCACGAGGGCAGGC
>CAYPMQ010000449.1:0-2266 GCA_964411625.1 uncultured Ignavibacteriaceae bacterium | reverse complement strand
AATCCCGCTGAACAAAAAAGTTAAAAAGCGCTGGACCCCCTATATCGCAATTTCAGGATTTCTGCTATTCACAAGCATGGGTGTGTTAACAGGTAACTGGCAGAATGATGTATCAATCTATGAATATGAGCAGCTTTATAAGATTAAAGACAGCGTGGGTCATCCCGGAAATGAAGATAAGATCGGGTTGGGTGTTGAGACTAAAACAGAACCAAAAGCAAGCGGGCTGAAAGATTAGAAAGGCGGGTAGTGATTCGCCGGGGCGAAGTGAGACTCTGCGCTTAGTGAAACGCCTTCGGCTCAGTGAACAGGAACAAGGAAGTACCGGCATCGCAATGAATAACAATAGGAACCGGTTTACAGGTTTGAATTAAATATTGCCTTTGACAATGCCGTCAGCTGAAGCAGACGGCAAGAATTTGCGGCATTTTTCTTTTATATGGCTTTAATGCTTACAGGACATTATCTGTTAAAACCTTTAACATACGTAAAAATCAAAAAGAATTTTAACCGTAAAGACACAAAGGAAGTAAAAATTTACATCGTGATTCTGTCAAATGGCTAAACTGTTTACATGGCAAAATCTATAAAATCCGTCATCAAAATCATTTTAATCATCAAAATCACAGTTCAGACATTTATTGCCGGCGGTTTTACAGGTTGTTGAGTATTCCGGGAGTCCAATGGGGCTAAAGCCCAAAATTATTATGAGCTGCATTATCCGTCAGCTAAAGCAGACGGCAATATAAACTTTAACATTCAGCTTCCTTATAAGCTCTGATCATACAAGCTTGTGAATAATTAAATTCCTTAATATTATTACTTATTAAGCTCAGAAAAAGTTGAATGTTTCAATTGCTGTTGGGTTTAACCAAAAGTCAGGAAACAACCCGCCACGGCGGGACAGGAAACAGGATACAGCTGGTCAGGAATTGCAGGGATTAGAATGAACCACAAAAGGAACCCGTTTACGGGTTTGAATTAAATATTGCACTTGGTTTTAACCGACGGAAAAAAGATTTATAATTTGATATTTATACCGTCCTCAGATCAATTTCTGAAATCCATCATCCAAATCAATTTAATCATCAAAATCATAGTTCAAACACAGGCCTCAACCCGCCAAAGCGGGTCAGAAAGCAGCGAATCAGAATGAACCACAATCGGAACCCGTTTACGGGTTTGAAATAAGTATTGCCGTTGGTTTTAACCGATGGAAAAAATAAGGGACACTATCTTATATCCAATCATTCAATCCACGCTGAAGGCAGCAATCCTCCAATCTGCGCCAAAGGAGGCCAATCCTCCAATCCCCGCCGAAGGCGGCAATCATACAATCATACAATCATACAATCATACAATCATACAATCATACCCTTCATACTTTTCATACTCTTCATACTTTTCATACGATCTTCATCGCGTTGTACATACTGTCACATCAATCCACTCCAAGCCGGAAATTCCTGTCTAACCAGGAACTGCAGACTGAATGTGAAATTTTTCCCGGTTTTAATCCTTTCTTTTTTGCTTTTGTCAAAACCCTTTATTATTTTCCACTATGTTATTTGCAGAATCTGATTTTAATCACGGGAAAACGCTGAACCGCTGTATCTGAAGACCCCGCTTCGCAAGAGAAATAATTAACCTAAAGGATTATTGATCTGTTTTTCCATGACCGTCAACGAATCACAAACCAGAAAACTTCTGATTGATAAACGCCTTGCCCGTGCAGGGTGGAGTGTGTCTGATCCTGCTCAGGTGGTTACCGAGTATGCTATCTTTAAAGCACGCCCGGCGGGAGTTGACGATCCGAAACCCCGATATAATGACCGTGAATTTTCTGATTATGTACTGCTGGGTGATGACGGATATCCTCTGGCAGTTGTGGAAACCAAAAAATCTTCTGTTGATGCCAGAATCGGCCGGGAACAGGCAAAACAATATGCTGAGGATATAAGGAATAACACCGGTAAAGATCTCCCCTTTATATTTTATACCAACGGAAATAAAATTTACTTCTGGGATCTTGAAAAACACCCGCCGAGGGAAGTTTACGGCTTCCCGACCAAAAATGATCTTAACAGACTCAGGTTTCTCAGAAAAAATGAGAAGCCGCTTTCACAGGAACTGATTAACAGGGATATTTCCGGCAGACCATATCAGATTGAAGCAATCAGATCTGTATTTGAAGCGCTTGAAAACGGTAAGAGAAAATTCCTCCTTGTTATGGCAACCGGTACGGGTAAAACAAGAACCTGTGTTT
>CAYPMQ010000448.1:0-2272 GCA_964411625.1 uncultured Ignavibacteriaceae bacterium | reverse complement strand
CTTATTTTCCATCATATTCTTTTCCGCTCAGTTTTTTAATCTTTATTACCATTTCATTTCTTAAAAATACTGCCTCTTCCGGGGTATTGAACCTGCCGATACCAATCCTGATACTCGATTTTATCTGTTCCGGAGAAAGACCCATCGATTTAAGAACATGACTTTTTTTGCCCGCTGATATTTTGCAGGCGGCCGCAGTCGAAAGAGCAAAGTTATTGAGTTCACTCATAAGCGAATCGGTATCGATTCCTGTTATAAGATAGTTCAGATTATTAAATATCCTTATATCTTTTGAGCCGTTAAGCCTGATAAAAGGCAGATCATCCATGATTTTCAGAAGTTCAGTTCTGCATACCGAATAAAGCTGCAGATCACTCTCAATTTCTCCTGATACAAGCTCACAAGCCTTACCAATACCAACAATTAAAGGTACAGGTAAAGTTCCTGCCCTGAGTCCATCCTGCTGCCCGCCGCCATGTATTAACGGATTCAGAGAAACAGAGGGAGAATTGATGACAAGTAAACCTATTCCCTTGGGACCGTAAAATTTATGCGCAGAAAGAGAGACCATATCAGGTAGTGAAAACTGAGCAAAATCCTTGGTTTTACCGTATAATTGTGTTATATCAGAGTGAAATACAGCCTCATATCTATAGCAAATTTCTTTAATCTTTCTGATATCATTTATTACCCCGGTTTCGTTATTAGCACCCATTATTGTGACAAGAGTGGGTCTTTTAGCCCTTAGAAGATTTTCCAGTTCGAAAAGATCAATTAAGCCTTCGCTATTTACGTCAAGGTATTCAACTACAACGCCGAACCCTTCAAGATAGCGGCATGTCTCAAGCACTGCCGAGTGTTCTGAGGTTGATGTGATAATCCTTCTGATCCCTGAGGCGGTTATGATGCCCGTTATCGCAAGATTTATTGATTCGGTTGCGCCTGAGGTAAATACTATTCTTGAATCTTTGCTGTCTATTGAATCCCTGATTCGTTTTACGGCAAGATTTATGGCTGCTGAAGCTTCAAAGCCATATTTATTTTTTACAGACGAGGGATTACCGTAATGCTCCGTAAAGTACGGCAGCATTTCATCAACCACACGGGGATCTGTGCGGGTAGTGGAATTATTATCAAAATAAATGATTTCTTTTATCAATCAGTTTATACCGAACATTCTGCCAAAATTGCTGCTGATATTGATTACCGGTGTAAAATAGATACCAAATACAAGCACGGGAGTGAGGAGCATCAACAACAAAATATAATAAATCACAGGTAAAGAAAAAACAGATCCGGCCGGTTCTGTCTCTTCCACCGGCTGATAAAGAGTTCTCAGGAGGTTAAAGTAATAGTAAATTGAGATTACGGTATTAAGCAGACCGATCAAGGCAAGAAAAAGATATCCGCTGTCAATAAGATTGGTGAAAAGATAAAACTTGACTAAAAATCCGGCAGTGGGGGGCAGACCAATCAGTGACATTACGAAAATCACCATTGCCACCGAAGCAAAAGGATATTTGTATCCGAGGCCTCTGAACCTGCGTATTTCCTCTGCACCGGAATACCTTACCAACGCAACTGATGTTGCAAATGCACCTATATTCATCACGGCGTAGATGATAAGATAAGATGTTAAAGAGGATATTCCTTCAGTATTTGTAACGAGCAGTGCCGAAAGCAGAAATCCTGCATGGGAAATCCCACTGTACGCAAGAAGTCGTTTTATGTTCTTTTGTCTCAGGGCCGAAATATTGCCTATAAACATTGAAGCGATACTGAGCACCAGAATAATAGTATCATAATTGATATTTGACTTAATAGCTTTTGCGAACTCAAAATCTGAAAAAACAGGGAAAAAGGTATGAATAATTCTTGCGAATATGCCAAAAGCCGCAACTTTGGTTGTCACAGCAAAGAGTGTGGTTACAGAAATTGCCGATCCTTCAAATACATCGGGCGACCAAAAGTGAAATGGTGCAGATGCCATTTTATAACCCATACCCAGTACAAGCATCAGAAACCCAATTCCGAACAGTGCATAAGATCCTTTGGTTTCTGTAAGAAATTCTCTTATTTCATTGTACTGAAATGTTCCGGCGGCTCCCCATATAAGGGAAATTCCGAAAAGCATTACCGCAGAAGCAGAAGCTCCGTAAAGGAAGTATTTTATAGATGCTTCACTGCTTTTTTCTGATAATCTTACATAACCTGCAAGAACATATGAAATAAGTGACATGAATTCAACTGTCACGTAGGTAAGCAGCAGGTC
>CAYPMQ010000447.1:0-2285 GCA_964411625.1 uncultured Ignavibacteriaceae bacterium | reverse complement strand
CAAAACAATAATTCATTTATTTTAATCTCAACAGTTAATAATTCAACCTGATTTCCTTCTTATTTCTCCTATTTTTTCGGCTTTTGACGCGTTAATTTTCTTCTGTTAAAAAAGTCTTAATCTATTTTAATATGCGGGAACTATCTGTACACTACCAAAGGTTGAAATTTCTAAACAACATATTCATTAATAGAAGGAAGAAAATGAAGATAAAAGTTCTCTCATTCGTATTCGTCCTTGCACTGGTAACCTTAAATGCCCAGACATCAGAAAACTCTCTTAAAAATCTGAAAGATGGTAATCAAAGATTCCTTACCAACGGACAGACACCAAAACAGTATCTTGACGATGTAAAAGCTACTTCAAACGGACAGAGTCCCTACGCTATCATTTTATCATGCGCAGATTCAAGAGTTCCCCCGGAGTTAATTTTTGACGAATCGATAGGCAGACTTTTTGTTGTGAGAGTTGCCGGCAACGTTACTTCACCCGAAGCGCTTGGAAGCATTGAGTACGGTGTTGATGTACTCAAAGCTAACCTTATTGTGATCCTTGGACATACCAAATGTGGTGCTGTAGCTGCGTCTTCATCAAAGAAAGGCTATACACCCAATATTGATGCACTTATCAGCCGAATAGCTCCTGCCGTTGAAGCAGTTGAAAAGAAAATCGGTTCAGACAGCAATGTTGAAAAAATGATAAAAGTAAATGTCGAAAATCAAATGAAAAATCTTACATCACAAAGCTCACTGCTCTCAGAAAGGGTAAAAGAAGGTAAAGTGAAAATTGTCGGCGGCATTTACTCACTCGAAACCGGTAAAATTGAACTTATGGGGAATTAATTTTTCATCTCCATAAATGTAACCTCTCATGAGGCTGTGTAAAAGCAGCCTGATGAAATTTTCTTTACTGAATCTTTTTATTTGACTGTCATTTGACAATTCTGCAGATTTAAGCCCAAAACCCGCACTGTATTCAATTTAACACACTTTTTTATTTGACGGTCATTTGACAGTTATCAGCCTCCGATCAAATAATCACCATAATCATCTGAATCATGGGAATCACAGTTCAGACTATTTACTGTGTTTTTATTTGACGGTCATTTGACGATCCGGCAATTTTCAGCCAAATAATCGTATTGTATTTAATTAAACGCACTTTTTTATTTGACGGTTATTTGATTGAAATATTGTAATTTTAGATACCTCTGAATAATTTATTAAAACTGAGAGACAGATGACCAATACAGAACTATCCTGGCTTTTAAACCAGATTGAAAAAAAATCCGGTGAAAATGAATGGCTGGAATTTAAACGTAATTTTCATTCTCCGGAAGAACTTGGTGAAACACTCTCAGGATTGGCTAATGGTGCTTCGTTACATAATCAGCCCTTCGGATATCTGATTTTCGGAATTGATGATAAAACCAAAGAAATAATCGGAACTGACTTTGCTCCCAAAACATATAAGGTAAAAAATGAGGAACTTGAGCATTGGCTGCTTTAAAGACTGAATCCGAGGCAGGATTTTCTTATTTATGAAATTGTTAATTCAAATGCTAAAATAGTTGTATTTGAGATACCCGCTGCCAATGACCGTCCTGTCACTTTCCTTCATGATGCATATATCAGGATTGGCAGTATAAATCGTAAACTGCATGATTTCCCCGAAAAAGAAAGGAAGTTATGGCAGAAAAATGATTCCATGACATTTGAGAAACAGATTGCACAAATTTTGAGCACTAACCAGGATTTGACCAACCTTCTTGATACATTCACATATTTCGAACTTTTGAAAATTCCTTACCCTGAAAGTACACCGGGTGTTATTGACAGATTCATCTCTGAGGGTTTTTTATTTCCGACAGCTGATAGAAAGTTAGGTGTGACAAATCTTGGAGCAATTCTTTTTGCAAAAGATTTATCCGCATTTGAAAACCTGCAGTTTAAGGGGATAAGAGTCTCCTTATATAATGGTACAAACCGTCTTGAAACTCTCAAAGACCGTACCTTTAATAAAGGCTATGCTTCAGTTTTTCAATCAGTAATAGAATTTATTAATGATCAGATGCCGCAAAAAGAAGTGATAGAAGATGGAATTCGTAAACAGTTACGTGATTTTAACCCGCTGATAATACGTGAACTTACGGCTAATGCTTTAACGCATCAGGATTTCTCGGTTTCAGGGGGCCCGCTAGTGGAAATATTTAGTGACAGAATTGAATTTAGCAATCCCGGGATCCCGGTTATCAGGACACTCCGGTTTATTGATGAATTCTCTTC
>CAYPMQ010000446.1:0-2294 GCA_964411625.1 uncultured Ignavibacteriaceae bacterium | reverse complement strand
TTCTTAACTCCAGAATAAGCCTTTCAGCAGTTTTTTTACCGATTCCCGGAGTGGCGGCTATTCTTTTAACATCACCTGAACCAATTGCAATCCTCAGTTCATCAGGTCTTATCTTTGAGAGAACGCTCTGAGCAGTCTTAGGTCCTATGCCGCTGACCGAGATCAGAAGTCTGAACATTTCGCGTTCTTCTTGCGTGTAGAAACCGTATAGAGAAATGGCGTCTTCTTTGACATTTGTATGAATGAAGAGGAAGACTTCAGTGCTGTTAAGAATCCTGTCATAAGTATTAATTGAAATATTCACTTCATAGCCCACCCCGCCGGTCATTAATATCAGTGAGGTTGGTTTGAGGTTCAGGACTTTTCCGTTGAGAGCGCCTATCATATTATTCTTTCACCAGATGAGGATTGTTTTTAATGAAATCCTTCCAGTTCCTGATATTCGGTTCATCAGACTTTGCCCGGAAGGAATGACAAATGGCTATTGCAAGAGCATCAGATTCATCAAGTCTGAACTCCGCCCTTTTATCAGATAAAATAGTTTTGACCATGTAAGATACCTGATCCTTGGTGGCGCCTCCGTTACCCGTAACAGCTTTTTTAACTTCACGGGGAGAGTATTCAGCAACAATCAGATTATTGTGCACGGCGGCAAGCATGGCGGCACCCCGTGCATACCCTATTTTGAGGGCAGACTGCACGTTTTTTCCGAAAAATGCTGTCTCGAGAGCAAAAAATTCAGGACTGTATTCCCGGATTTTTTCGCTGAGTTTTGCATAGATAATTCCGAGTCTGTGCGGAACAGGAGATGAAGGGGAGAGATTTATGACGCCCGAATCAAGGTGCTGAACCGAACCGCCGGTTTTCCGGATTAATCCGTAACCGCATCTTACTGTACCGGGGTCAACACCGATGATAATCAAATGATTTTCTTATAAGGTTTTTATTGATTCAACTGATTCACCATCATGATTTCTGAGGGCGATATCTTTAATTTTCAACTGAAGCTGGGGTCTGTTATCCCTGGTAATCTGGTCTATTACAAAAACAATGTCTAATTTAACTCCGGGATCATTGATCTCATCGGCGAGATAACCCAGTTCAAATCCGATAGCTTCATACATCTTAGGTCCTCCGTTTTGTCTGACATTAAAGAGGAGATGGTTATTGCCGACAACTTTGGCGGTGCCGCAAAGCGAAACCTCATTAGCAAGAAAAGTAGGTCTGGGGTTTTCAGGACCAAACGGGGCAAACTGCTGCATTGTCTTGATAAACTTTGGAGTTATTTCAGATATTTTGATAACAGAATCTATCTCGGTTACGGGTACAAAATCTTTATTTATGAGACTTCTTCTGACCAGATTATTAAGCTTCTCCCTGAATTCTGGCACGTTCTTAATATCAAGAGAGATACCCGCCGCAGCCTGGTGTCCGCCGTAATGCAGAAGAAGGTCGCTGCATTCATTCAGAGCTTCATAAAGATTAAAATTTGAAATGCTTCTGGCCGAACCCTTGGCAACACCATCAATTGTTGTGAGCATCACCGCCGGCCGGCAGTATTTTTCCACAAGTCTTGAGGCTACTATGCCGATCACTCCCGGGTGCCAGTCTTCTTCATGAAGAACAATTGCTGAAATCTCTTCAAGGTTAACAGATGCTTCCACCTTGCTGATAGCAGAAAAGAGAGTTTCCTCGTCTATTTTTCTGCGCTCGTAATTTTCATTTTCAAGCAATTGTGCAATTGAGACAGCTTCATCAACGGAATTGGTAATCATAAGTTCAACCGCTGTTGATGCATCGCTTATTCTGCCGGCTGCATTAATTCTCGGTGCAAGTGAATACACGATCTGACCCGAAGTGAGATTTCCCGGTTCAAGTCTTGCATTTCTCATCAGGGCAGCAATGCCGGGTCTCGGATTCGAGTTAATCAGATCAAGCCCCATTTTCACAAGTATTCTGTTTTCATCTATCAAGGGCACAATATCGGCGGCACCTGCAAGTGCAACCAGATCAAGATATTTATAAGGCAGATCTTTCTTGCCGATCCTCATTGAGACTGCCTGTACCAGTTTGAATGCAACACCGGCTCCAGAGAGATACTTAAAGGGATAATTACAGTTTGGTGTAAGAGGATCAAGGATTGCGTACGATACGGGAAGTGTTTCTTTAGGCTTATGGTGGTCGCAGATTATGAGATCCACCTTTTTATCCTTTGCATATTCGGCTTCCTCAAATGCAGTGATTCCACAGTCAACTGAAATTATCAGTCCTGTCTGAATGGAAATGGCAAAATC
>CAYPMQ010000445.1:0-2353 GCA_964411625.1 uncultured Ignavibacteriaceae bacterium | reverse complement strand
CCACTCCTCTTTTCTGAGCATAAATTTTTATAGCTTCAAGAGACCTGGGATGAGGAAATTCCCTTACCTCGGGGAAAAATGTATCAGAATAAACTGAAAAGGCCTCAATTTTCTTGTTAATAAATTCTTCGATATTTTCATAAGTATTAGGTAAGAAAGCCCAATGGCTGAGCGGAGGAGCCCATTCAGTTGATGATGCCGTTTCATAAGTATATAACTCTTTAACGGGATTATTACCAAATGGTCTTACTGCTACCATTGTGGCTTCAAAAATTACCCTGTGATCCTGATTTGTATCTCCCCCGTGATGCGTGTAAACTATTTCCGGCCTGATTTCGTCGATAACTTTTGTAATTGCTCTGATAACCTCAAGCAAGGTAGGTTCATCAAGCTTCTGATCAAGAAAACTTTCCACATAAAGTCTTTCAACTCCAAGTACTTTGCAGGCATTTTCAAGAGCGTTAATCTGCTGCGCTTTTTCATTATGGCGCGAACTAACGCCGTCAGTAAGAATAAGAACATAAACTTTATTGCCAGCGGCAACATTTTTCAGAATTGTTCCGCCTGCGCCCAAAGTTTCATCGTCAGGATGGGCGCCAATAACAAGAATGTTTTTCATTATTTAAGAGATTCCTGATTTTTTATTAATGTAAAATGGAAATTAATGATAATATAACATCAAAACAATTTCATGCATCCTCAGATCAGATTTTGTTCTGTTACTTCATTTACAATTTCCGAGATTTTACCTATAGTTTCGGGCGTGAGTCTTGTATAGATAGGAAGAGAGATCAGTCCTTCATAACAGGAATCCGAGACAGGGAAATCTCCCGGTTTACAGCCGAGTGATTCCTGATAATAAGGGTGGTAATTTATAGGCACATAATGGACTGAACAACCTACATTTCTGCTTTTTAATTCTTTTATGAATGTATCTCTTTTAATTCGCAGCTTGCTGTTATCAATGATGATTGGATATAAGTGCTTGATATGATAGACATCTTCAATTTCACCGGGTGTTTTTACCGCCGGATTTTCAGCAAGTTTATCATCATATATTGATGCCAGCATCCTTCTCGTTGAATTGAAATTATCAATTTTCCTGATCTGATGCAAGCCGAAGGCAGCCTGAATATCTGTAAAATTATATTTGAAACCGAGCATGCTGACTTCATAATACCAGGAACCATTTTCCGAGTACCTCATCCATGCATCTTTGTTTATTCCGTTTGACATCAGTCTTCTTATTTTCGAAGCCCAGTCTTTGTTATGTGTGGTTACCAGTCCGCCTTCACCGGTTGTAAAGTTCTTTGTTGCATAAAAACTGAAAGATGCAGCATCCTCATAGGTGCCGCAATATTTGCCTTTATACTTGGCTCCCATTGCATGAGCGGCATCCGCCAGAACGTAAAGTCCATACCTGTCAGTTATCGCCTTAAGTGAATCATGATCAATTGCCTGTCCGGCATAATAAACAGGGACAACTGCTTTTGTCCTATTAGTTATGACCGATTCAAGCTTATTAAGATCTATTGAGAATGTAACCGGATCAATATCAACCAAAACAGGTTTTGCACCGGCATAAATTATCGTATTGATTGTAGCACAAAATGTGAGGGGGGTAGTGATAACTTCATCTCCCGGACCTATTCCTGCGGCAACCAGCTGTAAATGCAGCCCTGCGGTACAGGAACTGATGGGAATAACTTCAAGTTCAGGGTCGCCGAAATATTCTTTTACCTTTTCTTCAAACAGGAACGTCCTTGGTCCCGTGGATAACCATCCTGAATCAATTGCATCAAGAATTTCGTTTTTTTCATCGTCCCCTACTTCAGGAACAGCAAAAGGAATAAATTCATCAATTTTTGTTTCGACTTTTGTACTCATATCAGGAATTATGGTGCCTTGAATTAATATGAACAATAAAGTTTAGTGAAAAGAAACACCGCAATCTAATTTACTTAAAGTATGCTATATGTAAAACAATATTTATAAATAATCTATAGTTTTAATTCCTGATTAAATTCGAATATTTAATGCTCAAAATCAACATTAAAATAATTCATCTTGAAAATTCAGGTAAGGGTATCTTAATTAAAGAAACTGATTTAGGTAATTTGCTTTTCCAGCTGCTGTACCCTGCAAGAGGGTTTGATATACTGTATTAAGTAATTGCTCTGAGATTACATTTCAGACTAAAAGAAAGTAGAGAACAGATTTAATCATAAAAAAACAGGATGTTTTATTGGTTCTGCCATCTGATTTTACGCAATAATAGTTTTTAATTTTTAAGGACAGAAATTATAAATAAATAATCACCTGTGCAATCTAATCCGGTTACAGTAAATGACTT
>CAYPMQ010000444.1:0-2370 GCA_964411625.1 uncultured Ignavibacteriaceae bacterium | reverse complement strand
AGGAATAAAAAATATAGAGTATATTGCAATCAGTTTTGATCCCGAAAGAGATACGCCTTCAATACTTAAAAAGTATGCGGAAATAAGGGATATTCCTACAACCAACTATACTTTTCTCACGGGAGAAAAACCTGTTATCGAAAAAATGCTTAAAAAAATGAATATTGTGGCTATTGCAGCCGACTCATCTTATAACAAAAAGGGTGAACTTGAATATATGTTTGTTCACACTGATCGTATCACACTTATTGATAAGGAAAACCGGATAAGGAAAGAATATAAGGGAAGTGAAATCAACCTTGATGAAATTATAAATGATATATCAAAGTTAGGAGACTAAAAATGAAAATACTGCTCGCAATTATGATGCTGTTAGCTTTTAACGCTGACAAAATTAAAGTGAAAGATGCATGGATTAGGCCTGCAGCTACGGGTGGAAACACCGCAGCATATCTGGAAATTCAGAATCTTACAGACCAAGATGACCAGCTTATAAAAGTTGAAGGAAATTTTGCAGAGAGTTTCGAGATTCATGAGACTAAAGAAGTCAACGGTAAAATGAAAATGAGTGAAGTTGGTGCCTTAACAGTTAAGGCGAAATCAACTCTTTCACTTAAGCCTAAAAGTAACCATATTATGATTTTTGACGTTACCAAAGACCTGAAAAAGGGGAACACTGAAACACTCACGCTCACTTTCAAAAATGCAGGTAAAATGGATGTCAAGTTCAAAATAACTGACAATACAGGCACCGACAAAAAAGACGAAGGTCATAAACATCATTAAAAGTTCAGATTAACTCTCCGCCCGGATGGGTTTGTTTTATCCCAGGGCTGCGCAATTATCAAAGTTGCTGATCTGAGGAACCGGAAGGGCATTTAATCCATTCGGTTCCTTTTTTGAATCATCAAATACAACACTTTCAAAGTAATTTTCTCCCTTACTGAATTTTCATTCATTTTTCTTCTGATCCCGATTGCTTCTGTGCAATAATTTATATAAGTTTGAATATTAAAAAATTTACGGGGCTATAGCTCAACCGGGAGAGCGTCTGGTTCGCAATCAGAAGGTTGTGGGTTCGATCCCCATTAGCTCCACAAGGTCAATACTAACAACAGTGTCATCAGGCCGCCTGCGGCGGATCAGTGTAATCAGTGACAACAGTATAGACAGCCTTCGGCAGCGGGTCAGGACCAAAATTCACGGCACTATAACTGCGGCAGATATCGCTTCAATTCAGGCTACCGCTCATTTATCAATTACCAGGCACCCCCGCACACACCTGATGGAATGGACTTTAATGCGTTTCAGTTGAGCTGAAAAGTACTCCTTTTTCCGGCCGTTACTCTGTTTGTTTACACCCGAATTTCACTATACTACACAAAAATTTTTTGTTCCAAGTTCTATGTTCAAAATTGCCGGTATATTTTTCACATTCATTAGATACAAAGCACTTCTGCCCCCAAACCTTTCACCTATAACGATCTTCATGGAATCGGATTCATGAATTCTATTATTTCAGTTTGCTTGCCAAACGTCAGAAACCATTAAGATCAATCTGGCACCCGTATGTATGATGGGAAAAAAGAGGCACCTCACCTTGGAGAGTTCATACAATACCAGCAAGATGCGCACCCCCTAACCCCTTCCGAGGATGCAAAGCGGCGGTTTCTTATGCTGCCAATAATTCGAAAGCCTTTTCTCTGAGGGTATAAAGTGCAGAGGGTGGATATAGAAATTGTTTCACATCACGACCCAATCACTGCCACTTGCAATAATGTTTTACCGTTCAGCAAATAATTATTTTATGATCATGAGAAAGGGAATTAAATTCGGTGTAATAAAACTGAGATATTTATGACCCAGATTAAAAAGTACGCACACCTCTATGCCGTTGCGGCAGCAAACTTCTTACTGATATATCTTTCAGTCTTTAATAAAACATACGGCTATTTCATTGATGAATTTTATTACATTGCCTGTTCTAATAATCCTGCGTGGGGATATGTTGATCACCCACCTCTGGCTCCGCTTGTACTTACCGTCTGGCAGTTTTTCTTTGGTGAGAGCCTGTATTCACTGAGACTGCTCCCGGCGCTTGCCACTTCAGCCTCGGCCTGGCTTACGGGTTATCTGGCGATGAAGTTGGGAGGTAACAGATATGCCCAGGTGATTGCAGCACTTTGTTTTATGTCCGCTCCGATTATGCTTGCCTTCGGCAGTCTCTATTCAATGAATGTATTTGAGCCGCTGCTGATGATTATTTTGCTGCTCGTTGTTCTGAGAGTAATCGAAACCGGTGATACTAAAGGCTGGATTTACGCAGGGGTTATCTCGGGTCTTGGCATTATGAATAAGCATACTTTTGTT
>CAYPMQ010000443.1:0-2380 GCA_964411625.1 uncultured Ignavibacteriaceae bacterium | reverse complement strand
TGTGAACCAGTTTTCAGGCCCGCCAGCTGTCAATAAATCTCAGAATACTGATTTCTTTGGGAAAAAGCTTATATCAAAATTTTAACGCATCTGAGGTGGTTTTACCTGAATCTGCTGCTGATTTATTGCCGATCAAAAATAACTTCACAGGAATTCTCCCGGCCTTGCAATATGTGCACAATGAGTTAAATTTAACCCCGACTGAATGAAGCAATTCATTTTTTTTGTATTTTATTTCTGATAATTTTCATTTTCAGTTTCGGTGTTTAATAACTTTGCGGAGTTCGCAATGAAGCGTAAATCTTACTCCATCAAAATAATATTTATCCTTTTTCTCGCCTTATATTCATCATCAAATATATTTGCCCAAGACTCAATGTGGACCAAAACGTTCGGCGGAACAAATATCGATGTGGCTTATGCAGTTGAAGAGACAAATGATGGCGGTTATATCATAGCGGGATATACCCGTTCTTACGGAACTGAGGCCGGCCGGAATCTCTGGCTTTTCAGAACAGATAACATGGGCAACCTGATCTGGAACAAGACCTTCGGAGGTGATGGCGATGATGAGGCTGCAGCGGTTAAACAAACCAATGACGGCGGTTTTATTGCGGCTGGTTATTCTGTCGTTTCAGGCTCTGCAAAAGATGTTTTCGTTGTAAAAACTGATTCACTCGGAAATCATGTATGGAGCAGGACTTTCGGAGGAAGCTCTGATGAGGAAGCCTACGCGCTGGAGGTACTTCCCGATGGAGGCTGCCTTATAGGCTGTGCTACATCTTCCTACGGTGCAGGCAGCAGAGACGGATGGCTTATCAGGATCAATTCTACCGGAAACACTGTCTGGACTAAAACTATTGGCGGGCTGAGCACTGACGGAATCCGCGGTTTACAGCTTACAAATGATAATTATTTTATAATTACCGGGTGGACTGCATCAGACGGTGCGGGGATTCTGGGAAATGCATGGCTCGTTAAGACTGACAGTCTTGGTAACATTATCTTCAATAAAAATTTTGGCGGGAACGATGCCGACAGGGGACTTTCTGTTCAGCAGACATCTGACGACGGTTACGTTCTGACCGGTTATACTGCGTCAACCGGCGCGGGGCTTGATGATCTTTTCTTCATTAAGACAGATGCCGCGGGTAATCAGGTGTGGGCAAAAACATTAGGCGGTACCGGCAGAGATTATGGCAACGCTGTTAAACAGACACCGGACGGCGGATACCTTCTTGCGGGATATACGCTTTCCTATGGTGCCGGCGGTGATGATCTCTGGGTCATCAAAACAGACAGCTCCGGAAATCTTACATGGCAGAAAACTTACGGCGGAATTGCATCTGATGTTGCTTATTCAATGGACCTCACTTCAGACGGCGGTTATGTTATTGTCGGACATACCCTTTCATCAGGTGCAGGAGTTCATGATGCATGGCTGCTTCGTACTGTTACACAGGTTATCCCGGTTGAACTCTCGTCTTTTTATGCAAAGGCATCCGGAAATGAGGTGACACTTCAATGGACAACCGAAACCGAAGTTAATAATTATGGTTTTGAGATTCAGAGAAGCACAAACAAATCTGATTTTACTTATGCCGGCTTTACTGCGGGTAAGGGAACCACTTCAGATAGACAGGAGTATGTGTTTATTGATAAAATTACTGAATCTGCAAAGGTTTATTACAGACTGAAACAGATTGATATTGACGGTAGTTATGATTACTCAGATATCATAGAGGTTGAATTAAAACCTGCCGAAACTTTTCTTCTGGAGCAGAATTATCCGAATCCCTTTAACCCTTCAACCAGAATAAGCTTTAATCTGCCGTTCACTTCATCAGTGAAACTCAGAATCTATGATGTTTCGGGTAAAGAAATCGCAGTTCCGGTTAATGAAGTAAAACAAGCCGGTAGTTATAATATAAAATTTGATGCCGGATCATTGCCAAGCGGAGTCTATTTATATAAGCTTGAGGCGGGCTCATTTTCCGAATCAAAGAAGATGCTGCTGATGAAATAATTCTATCGGTATTAAAGTAATTAAGGAATTAAAGCCTTCAAACCTCGGTTATCCCCGGTCGGAAATTCAGTGGGCGGAGGTTATATATTTTCAACAGATTACTGGAAGAGGAATGTCTTTTTTCGGCAAAACCGTTTCGATTGCCGTGAAATGATGGTTCGTACAGAATCATAAAACAGGGTTACCGGAATTTGATAGTAAAACGGGAGATTACATCAAAATAAAGGGTTACCCAAACAGTTGTTAAAAGAGTTAAAGAACGAATAAAACTACAAAAATAAATCTTTCCTACAGTGGAAAACGATTGGCGGGAAGATACGTGAAAATTTGAGAGGCACGAACAAATTTTCACCC
>CAYPMQ010000442.1:0-2381 GCA_964411625.1 uncultured Ignavibacteriaceae bacterium | reverse complement strand
CATTAAGCGGCATGATGTTCCGGTTTTCAAAAGTTGTTACGGTTGATGATGATGACAGTACCGAAACTGAAGAGGAATCACCTGAAGTAAAAGAAGAAGTGAATCCGGATGAAATGCCTGCTGAAGAAGTACCTGATACCACAACCTCAGAAGCTGAAGAGACTGAAAAAGGGGGCGGCAGCAACAGGCTTAAAAACCCTGCAAGAGCAGGAACCGGCCAAAAGCTCCCTGCAGGAAACGTGAAACCAGCTAGTTCTGATTCCTCCGGAACAGGTAACAGTTTTGCCAATAATATTTTTCTTCCTCTGAGCGAACTTTTTACCCGGAAAGACAGTACAAAGACTAAGAAAAAGACTCTCTATTTTGACAAGGCAACTGTTGATATCAGGATACCGCCCGGGATTTCTTATTCCAGGCTCGGGCTAATGCACGGAAAGGTTCCGGATGACTGTAAAATTGAGATTTATGATTACATAAAAAGCAAAAAGATTTATACGGGCAAGCTGATGGAAAGCAGAGGATTCAGGATTACGTATTTTGATCTTCCTTCGCTTCCCTCCAGTTTCCGGATTGACTTTAAAGCGGATAAATCACCTGATCTTTACGGACTGCTCTTTGAGGGAGAGGCGGGAGTACAGGTTGATAACTATGGTATAAGGGGACATTCAGGCATTGGGCTGGAACTTATTGACCCGGAATATCTGGAAATGCAGTACAGGCAAACGAATACGAAGCTCCTGATTCTTCAGTTCGGAGCAAATGCCGCGCCTTATGTAAAATCAGAGAAGACTCTGAAAGAAATATCGGTTATGTATGATAAACTTTTCAGAACTATTAAAAAAGTTGCTAAGGATTTAAGTGTTCTGGTTATCGGTCCCGGTGATATGTCGCTAAACAAAGGCGGACGTTATGTATCATTGCCGTATCAGTCAAGACTACGGTCTGCTATTAAAAAGGCAGCTGAAGATAATGGCTGTGCTTTTTTTGACACCTATGAAATGATGGGGGGAGAAAATTCAATCCTGACCTGGTCATCTAAAGGACTGGCTGCAAAAGACGGTCACTTTATGGGTAAGGGGCAGGAAATACTTAGCCGACAGGTATTTGATGCACTTATGGCAGAATTTGAAAAATATAAAGAAAGAAATAACTGATTTTGAAATTTCTTAAGCTGGTTTCCGGACTTCAGGCGATCCTTACTTTAGTAATAACTTTGATGATTTATTCAGCAGCCGCATACGGCGGCAGATATGCAGATTCTTCTGCAGTGTTCACGGATACAACATCCGCAGAGGCGCTACTGAAAGAATTAAATTCACTGATCAGCTATCAGAAACAGTACAATTTTATCCGTTATGATCAGAACTTTCTTGAGTGGACGGATGGTGCTGCGGCATCAGATTTTTTTGAAAAGTTAATGAACACTTCTGAAAGAAAACTCAGGTTAATCCACTTTGGTGACAGTCATGTTCAGGCCGATATTTTTCCCGGTTATGTAAGGAACAGGCTTCAGGAATTGTTCGGTGAGGGGGGAAGAGGATTTGTTTTCCCGGCAGCTTCAGCAGGTACTCATGCAGCCTATGATTATATTACCCAGACTACAGGTCGGTGGGAAAATGCTTCGGGACTGCAGTTTGCTCCAAAGCTTGATATCGGGATATTCGGACGAACTGTAAGGACATCAGACTCTGCCGCCGGATTTAAGTTCAGCTTTTCGCAGAAAACCAACTCCAACATTATCAGAATCTATCTAAAAAAATCACCTGCAAGTTTTGATATACTGCTCTATATAAACGGTAACCCCGAACCAATAAAGATTAAAAGTGATGACGGAAACAATAACGGTTATGTGACTGCAGAGGCAGGTGCCGAAGTTCAGATGCTTGAACTTACTCTTGAAAAGAACAGTGATTCGCAGAATTTTTTTGAATGTTACGGGCTGGTTCTTGAGAGTAATCAGGATAAAGGTGTACTCTACAGCAGCATAGGTGTTAACGGAGGGGGAATTAAGAGCCTGCTGAGGCAGAATCTTCTGTCAGAACAGCTTAAGGAATATAATCCGGATGCCGTTCTGATAGATGTAGGGCTTAATGACTTCTTATCATCATCAATTGAATATGCAGGGTCAAAAAATGATCTGCAGACACTTATTAAACTTATCAGGCAATCCGTTCCTGACGCTCAGGTAATTGTAATAAATCCGATGGATTTTTATTACAGAGGTCACAGTGTTCAGTCATCAAGAGATTATGCGGTGATAAGCCGCGATTTGGCGTTTGAAAACGGATGTCTGTTTTATGATTTTTATAACGTTGCGGGAGGCAGATATGCAATGCAAAACTGGTTCCTGAACAGGCTTTCGCAATGTGAAAGGCTTCATC
>CAYPMQ010000441.1:0-2385 GCA_964411625.1 uncultured Ignavibacteriaceae bacterium | reverse complement strand
ATCTGAAGCCCGGCTGATCCGTAATCAGAATCCAGAGGCATCAGGCCGGTTTCACTCTGCAGATACCCGGCGGAAAAATTTATCATCTCCCGGCAGTAATTCTGTGCGCCCGATTTAACCATCTTTTTGTGAAACTTAACAGCTTCCGGAACGCTCAGGAACGGTGATATATCCCTCGTGCCCTGATACTGGAACTCATCCAGATTCGGAATCCCGAGAGGTTCTTTATTTGTATTTCCCCAGGAAACAAGGAGTGGTCTCAGCCGGATTTTGCATGCCGGATTCTGGTATAAAAATGCTGCGCCTTTAGGCGACATCAGCCATTTGTGGCAGTTACCCCCGTAAAAATCGGCACCAAGTTCTTTCAGGTTAAGATCAATCTGTCCGGGAACATGGGCGCCGTCAATAACCGTGATAATCCCTTTTTGTTTAGCAACCTTTATTATTTCTTTAACCGGCAGTTTAAGGGCGGTTCCCGAAGTAATATGACTGAGAAAGATTATTCTGGTATTCTCTTTTATTTCTGAAATAAAATCTGAAGCAAAGTCTGACAGAGGAAAATTTGTTTTAACCTTTCTGTAAGAAAACCCTTTCAGAGATGCAAAGTACTCCCACATGCGGTCACATGCACCGTATTCCAGGTCACTCGTCAGCACCTCATCACCGGGTTTCAGGTCAAGAGATGCGGCAACAGTATTGAGAGCAGATGTGACATTAGTAGTGAAGAAAATACTGTCTTTTTCAGCACCAAGAAACTGCTCAAGAATATTACGGGCATGATTCATCATCGGGTCATAGTTCCTGTCAAGGAACTCAACGGGCTGCTTTTCAAGAATACGCTGAAATTTCTGATATGCCCTGAACACTGGCTTCGGACAAGCGCCGAAAGACCCGTGATTAAGGAAGATTACCCTTTTATCAAGGAGGAACTGGGCTTTGTAAAATTTGAATTGATCAGACGATTTTATCATTATTTTTTTTACGGTTAATTACGATTATAAGGCTGAGTAGCGAATCTAAAAACTGTACAATATAAATAAAACATATAATTCAGATTTTTTTTTGGTTTTACAATTGATTCATTATTTTATTACTTTTCACAATCAAAAACAAATCATTTACTCTTGAAAAAACTAATAACTATCCTGTTCACCATATCGGTATTTACGGTTCTGCCGCAGGTACAGATCAGCAGCATTGAGCGTATTACCCTCAATGAGGGACTATCTGACAGCAAAATCACTGATATTATTCAGGATAATAATGGTTTCATCTGGTTTGCCTCAAAGATTGGTCTGAACAAATACATGGGCGGAGTTCCGAAAATTTATAAATTCAACTCTGCAGATACCACCTCGCTCGGGGCAAATGAACTGAACACGCTTCATCTTGATGCATCCGGAACTTTGTGGATCGGCAGTGAAAAGGGCTTATCAAGGTATAATTCAGAATATGACAATTTCGCAAGAATAAGCTTCCCGGTATCTCAAAGATCAAACACAGGAAAAATATCGATAATTAAAATTGCCTCTGATCCCCGTAAATACGATGGTATCCTCTGGCTGGCAACTTCTGACGCATTTTACAGATACGATGTAAAAAAGAATCATATGGAGAGAATTTCACCGGGCGAAGGTATGCCTTCAGCAAATGAAGAAGTTCTCAATGTATTATGTGAAGAAGGGAAAGTAATTATCCATTATGCTTTTAACGGAATGATGCTTTATGATCCTGACAGGAAAAAATTCATCAGAAAGGCTTATCCCGAATTTGAAGGCGGGTTTGATAAAAACTTGCTGGTTGATCTGCTGCCTGCCGGAGATAAAGGTTACTATCTATTTCTGCTTCAGCGCGTGCAGTATGTAAAGAAAGAAGATTTATTCTCGGAAAATATTCTTGATCTGAGCGGGAAGAACCTTTTTGAATTCAGCAAGAGAATAATGGATGCGGAAAGAGATACAGATGGCAACATCTGGATTTCAAACCTCGAAAACGGTGTCTTAGTATGGAATCCCGTTCAGAACACAAAAAAAATTATTGGGGTTAGTCCTGATAAAGCCGACAAACTCTCTTATTCGTTTATTTACAAAATATTCCGTGACAGAACAGGAATAATGTGGATGGGCACAAACGGTGTTGGTCTCAATATTTTTAATCCCTACAGAAACAGATTTAACCTGGTGTACCAACTCGCGGAAGACAGAACGGTGGGGAGTGTCCGTTCTTTTTATGAGGATGAGGAGGGGAATTTATTCGTAGGCGGGTATAACGGGTTCTTCAGGTTCGACCGTTTTTATGAAAACTACCGCGGCGGAGTGCTGGCTGATAATTATAAGATACTCAATACCGATCCTGTTCTGATAATTAAAAGAGATCTGAGAAACA
>CAYPMQ010000440.1:0-2391 GCA_964411625.1 uncultured Ignavibacteriaceae bacterium | reverse complement strand
TGCTTGTGAACAGCAGAAATCCTGCAATTGCGATATAGGGGGTCCAACGCTTTTTAACTTTTTTGTTTAGCGGGATTATTTTGAGTCCGAGTGCATCATTCACGGGACATGAATCCACACATCTCAGGCAGCTTGAACATTCATCTGAAATCACCGTCTTTACCTTATCAACCTTTATTGCCGAGGGGCAGGCTTTAGCACACAGCGAGCAGTCAATACACTTATTTTCATCCCTCGAAATTTTTACGGGACTCAGCAGTGAGGTTATTCCCAGCAGCGCACCGTACGGACAAAGGTATCTGCACCAGAAATTTTTAAAGAATATCGAAAGTGCAAAAAGAACCGAAATCACTATGAGAGAAAATCTGCTTATCTCTGCAAAAAAGTAGTACATCTTAACATCGGAAATAGTATTGTAGGGGCTATCGAGAAACATCTTAAGCGCAAAAGCAGACATGGTATAGAAAACGACATAAAAGAGAAAGCCGAGCAGGAGATATTTCACCGATCTGAGTATATAATCAAGAAAACGGGGCATTTTTATACGGAATTTCTTCCATTTGAAAACATGCTTCTGCACCCAGTCACCGAAATCACCCACGCACTCCGAGAGGAACCCTACCGGGCAGGCCCAGCTGCAGAATGATTTACCAAGTAAAAATGACATTGAAACAATTCCGAGGAAAATGAAGAAACCTGCGGGATGTGCCTTGTGTATCTCACCTGTCAGTGTAAAGTAATAAACGCTCATCATGGAACTTATAGGAAGGAACGCATCAACGCCGGGAGGTCTGTTAAAATATGCAGTCATGCCGCCTGTTTCAAAGTATTTAAGGAAAAGGTAAAATTCAACCCCTATCCATAAGCATAAAAAGACAAAACCAAGCTGAACGTAGGTTCTGATGTTCTGTATTTTATATTGATCTTTATTTTTCATAAGTCATCTCATTTAGAAATCGGACATAATTGTCTGATTAAAATTAACAACTATTTTCAAATCCTCCAAATTAAATCGTACAAAAATTTTTGCGGCTGATTTTTACCCTTTATCATTCCCCGTTATTAACAAAGTAAGGAACGAATAAGCCGGTAATTTCCCTGCAGAAATCACATAAAAATCACAACTGATTCATCTTTATGCAGAGCACATAAAATTATTTTGGAAATCAGACAATCTTGTATTAAATTAAATCAGACTTTTTTATCCTTTATTATCGGAACCCGGAAATGTTAAGAACAATTATTAAAATAGACGAAGAAAAATGTGACGGTTGCGGCGTATGTGTTCCTTCATGCAAAGAAGGGGCAATCAAGATTATTGATAATAAAGCCAGACTGATCAGCGATATGTTTTGTGACGGACTTGGTGCCTGTATCGGTGAGTGCCCACAGGGAGCAATAACCCTTGAAGAGAGAGAAGCTAAACCTTATGATGAAGCAGTGGTTATGGAGTATATCCTATCCTGCGGTCTTAACACAGTAAAAGCTCACCTTGAGCACCTCATTGATCATGATGAATTTGAGAATCTTCAGATAGCGCTTGATTTTCTGAAAGAACGAGGCATAAAAGTGGATATCAACAGTGATGCCCCTAAACAAGCCCATTCTTCCTGCGGCTGCCCGGGTTCACAGGCTCAGGAAATTAAACCGGCACACACTCATCAGCAGGCCGCTCCTCTCACAGAAGCAAAATCAGAACTGAGGCAGTGGCCCATTCAGCTTCATCTGGTTTCACCCCAGGCGCCATATTACAGAAATGCAGACCTGCTTCTGGCGGCAGACTGCGCGGGATTTGTTGCCCCGGCATTCCATTCAGAATTTCTTAAGAATAAATCAATCGCCATAGCATGTCCAAAGCTTGATCAGAATCAGGGCGTTTATATCGAAAAACTGATTGATATGATTGATTATTCCAAAATAAACACCCTCACAGTGCTGATTATGAAAGTACCATGCTGCGGGGGTTTATTAAGACTTGCCCAGACTGCAGTTGCCAAATCGGTGAGAAAAGTCCCGGTAAAAGCGGTGGTACTTGATTTTGATGGTTCCATAATCGAAGAAGAATGGGTTTAACCATAACTCTTTCCGCCCGGGGTTTTAACCGACTCCGGGTGGGTTCTTCTTTCCCTCACTTATTATTCTTAATTTTACTCTCTCTTTAACAAATTTTATGCGGCATCATGAAAGCAATTGTATTAAATTCTCCCGTGCCTCCCGAAGGGCTCATCATCTCAGAAACACCCGTGCCATTAATTTCAGATGGTTATGCAATAGTAAAAAACGAATATGCCGGTGTGAATTATATTGACACCTATCACCGTTCCGGGCAGTATAAGGTGAATTATCCCTTCATCCCCGGGAAAGAGGCAGCCGGAGTGATAGAAGAAATAA
>CAYPMQ010000439.1:0-2405 GCA_964411625.1 uncultured Ignavibacteriaceae bacterium | reverse complement strand
GGCTCAACACAGATGACCGCGATGTTATAAGATTCATGAAGTATTACACGTTTCTTACAAAGAAGGAAATTGATGAGATTGAGGCGCTGCATAATGAAAATCCGGGAAGGCGTGAGGCTCACAGAAAACTGGCTTATGAGCTTACAACCCTGATTCATGATAAAACCGAGACCGAAAATGCGATCTTTGCTTCACGCGCACTTTTTGGCGATGAAGATATAACCAGGCTCAATGCTTCAACACTCGAAGGCATCTGTAAATCCACCCCTCATCATGTTATTGAGGCAGGTACGGAGATACCTGCGATCGTTGATCTTATGGTTGATGCAGGATTTTTTGATTCACGCGGGGCGTCAAAGAAGGAAGTCATGGCAGGCGGTGTTTACCTTAACAACCAGAGAATCACTGATATCAATTTCAAACCCGGCAGTGAAAACCTTATTGCGGGCAAATACCTGATCCTCAGAAAAGGAAAGAAAAACTTCAAGCCTGTTAAGGTGGGATAGTTGGTTTTTTGTGTGCGGGTGCAGCAGTTGTGCCCGCATGAAAATTTATTATATTCGGATGTATTACTTTTTTAATAAAAGTCTTTCAATCCGCAAAGTTAATTTATAAATAAAATTACTGATAATTCCACAGATTAAATCTCCGGGTATCTTCTCATTCATGATTTTAGATATATTCCCTTTGTGCTGAACATCATTTCGGATATCCTTTATCTTACTGAATCCTCTGAACTCCTCAGTGAATGCCATAAAATTATTGAGTTTATTATCAATAGATAGCTTTTGAAGTTTTTTATTATTCAAGAAGTCAATGTACTTTATCCTTGATTTGTAATAGGTCTTCTCCAGATCAGTCAAATGCTTTTCCCTTAGGTCTTCATCGAAATATTCAAGTTCGTTATATTTTATGTAATACAAAAATAATTCACAATATCCCGCAATTGTTCTTTGGGAAATTACCTTAACCTGACCTTCATCTCTTTCAAAAAACAATATGTTTCTGAATTCATTCAGCATAAGCATCAAGAGATTAAAAATTTCTAATAGTTTAAGTTTGTAATCTTCATCAAAATGTTTCAATATCGCTTCACAAATATCAGACAGACTCTTAACATGCGAGTGTATATCAGTTTGAATTCCTGAATCCGACTCGATTTGCTGAATAATCTCATATATAGCAGACATTTTTTTGTAGCATAATTCTCTTATTTTTTGTTCCGATTGTTTTCCGTAATTCCAACTTTCCGGTTCTTTTAAAATAGAATATGCTGACTTTGGCTGGTAAATAAACATCCCTTCAATAACCTTTATTTATTGTCCCCATCAGAAATGTTAGCCTTGGCAAGAGCAAGAATTGAATGCAGGAGAAGGGATAAATCTGATATTGAATCCCCGGGGAATTTTTTGCGGTACAAAGCAGTCAACTCTTCAAAGTTCATGTTTTCCCCCCGGGAATCATTTATCGATTCCAATTTTGCTAAAATATCATTGTTAATTTTGATTTCTAACCCATCTTCACCAAATCCAAATATTTCAGGATGGACAAACACGAACCTTTTCAATATTCTCTGTACCTTTTCAAACACAAGCTTTGACGCATCATCATTAAAGTAGTACTTTTTAGTCAATGGATGTGGTTTTGCTTCAAACAACTCCAATCCAAAAGACTCAAGAAGTTTATTATTATTTACCGCATAATTAAATAAATCGATATAATTTATATTTTTAATTAATTTATCTTTGCAATAATCATAAATTACTTCCAGCCAGAACCAACGCTCAAAGGATTTTAGGAAGCACACATCATGATACCTGTCAAAAACTTCCGGGTATGCATCAATAACTCTTATGATATCGACTGAGGTAACAGACTTGTTATAATGACCTTCATCTTCCAAATCAATGACGGTAACGCTCCCGATTTTGTCTTTAAGGGTATCAATCAAAATTGGGCCTGAACCTAAATTCAACTCCATCTGACGGCTTAATTCTTCCAAGTAACGTTCTTTTATCTCTAAGTCAAGCATTTAAATTTCCTCTAACAAAATTTATAATATCCATTCAAATTTAAGCTTATGAAGTTGAGTCAGGCAACTTTGAAATCGCAAAATCTATAAAAATTATTCTAAATAACCACTTATCTGATGATTAAATCAACTTTATTCATACCTCATTCACCTCAAACTCATACTTATTATAGTATATCACCAGGTATGCTTTGATGTCAGATTGTTCATGAGCAGATAATGATGATTTGTAACTTTTTAATTGCGCAAGCCCTTCTTCACGGACTTCCTGAAGATTCCTGATATCCTTCTGTTTTACATATTTCAGTTCAATCAGGAAATCATGCCTTCCGGGATTAATCCTCGTCCTTTTAAGGATCAGATCTGCATAGCC
>CAYPMQ010000438.1:0-2414 GCA_964411625.1 uncultured Ignavibacteriaceae bacterium | reverse complement strand
GTCAGTGAGAGTCGGGTCAAGAGCATTAACCAGCTTCATGATGTCACCAAAATCAGATTCCCATGATGCAGAAACTTTTTTGAATATTCCGTCAATATCAATATCTGAAAGATTCCTGATAACACTCTGAACCATATCATCTTTCATCAGAAATGCCTCAACGGGATTCAGTTTATACTTCTCAAGAACATTTGTTATATTCTTTTCAAGTATAGTAGCAGAACTCCTCATAAAGGGAACTGACCCCTCCACCCCGAATATCTCATAAAGCGGCTGAATCTGTGCGAAGTACGAAATTTCGGCAGGTCCCCCCAGATAAAAAGCTGCCGGCATTAGATAATCCTGACATACCGGACGCAGAACCACGTTTGGGCTGAAAAGCGACGGGTTATTTTCAACTTCCTGAAGGAGTTCTTCCTTTGTGAATTTAACTTTCTTTTTCTTAAGCCTGAATCCCTCACCCTCATCAGGCTCAATGGCATGACGCCGGTTTTCATGAATGTAAAACAGATTTACCGGTCTGATCTTTACCTGGGCGTGATATTCTCCCTCAAGCCGTGCAGATACTTTTATGAGCTGCTCTGTATGTTTGCGGTAATTTAAAACTTCTTCACGGAATACAGGGATCAGCGCTTTTTTAACATTTTCATTCTGGGGATTCAGAATCAGCAGACCATATTTATCAAATAATCTGAAGACCATCTCTCTGAAGGCCATGCCGAATGTTCTACCCTCAGAGTAACACTCCCTGAGTAGCTTCATAACCTCCGGCGTGAATTCCGTGGGCCTCAGTGAAGATTCCAACTGATTAAGCAGCTCCGTAATTGCGGAGCCTATCGGGGTAAAGCCAACTGAATTGCCACTGTCTTCATCACCGAAGGGATTTTCATACAAAATTTCACTGATTTTATTTTCTTTATCCAGATATACAATTTTGCTTATTTCATCAAAATCATGATCATCACCTGCCATCCAGAATACAGGCACAAAGTTAAATTCGGGATAATCGTTCTTAAGGCTCCCGGCAAGCTTTATGGCTGAAAGTATTTTGTAAAAAGTGTAGAGTGGACCTCCCGCAATGCCCAGCTGCTGACCTGTTATGACAATAAGAGTATTTTCATGTTCAAGAAGATCCAGATTGCGGGCAGTAAAATCAGAAATATTTCCGCCGCTGTAATCGGCTGCAAAAAGTCCTTTTAATCCGGCCCGTCTGCTCTTGTACCCGTTAAGTATTTTTTCAAAAAATTCAGGGTAAAGTTCGGTCTGTACGGCACCTTTCCCGAAATATTTGCGCACTTTACCAAAATCATAAAGATAGTCAGTAAGGAGTTTCGGTGATCCTGAGACTTTATTAAAACTTATGTGCATTATTCATTTACCTTATCAATCGTCAAAAATAATTTTCAACAGTATTTTTATTTACAGACAGTTCAATATTTAATTCTTCTGTCAGGAAATTAAAAAATTCATCAGAAAAAAGAAGATCGCTCAGCAGTTCAATATCACGGGCAACATAATAATCACCTTTGTAAGGATGAAGTTTCCCGGCAAGAAAGCTGAATATTTTTCCTGTTCCTTTACCAAGGGTTGTGAGAGCATCGGGAAGATATTCATTATTATTAGTCATTTCAAGTGCCCTGTAAGCACATAACACTTCAATTGCTATAATGGTTTTCAGATTCTCTGTGATTTTTCTCAGATGCAGCACCCCTACAGATCCCATTGATACAAAATCTTCCTGACCTGCGGATGTTGTAATTGATGTAACCGATGCCGGAGTTGAGAGCACCCTGCAGTCTGCAGCCCTTGCAGCTCCTGCATATTGGGCAATCATAAGACCTGTATCCCCATTTGAGGGATCAAACGCCAGACTTGAAGGCAGCCCAAAACTCAGATATTTATTAAGCATTGAAAAAGCACGTTTATCGGAGATAAGACCCACGGCTGTAAGGTTGGATTTAAGATGATCAATTACCGATGCAAGAGGCTGACCATGAAAATTTGATCCGCTGAATGCCCTGAGTTCTCCTGTTTTTTCATCATGCAGGAAAAGCGGGTTATCAGTTACAGAATTCACTTCAATTGATAGTACCCTGTTAAATTCACTCAGGGCCTCATAAAGGGCTCCGTGAACGGGCGGTACTGCCCGGAATGAATACCGGTCTTGTACCCTCGTCTGAACTGTGTCGGGCGTTTGTCCCTTAAAGGCAATCTGCTGCGCCTCACGCGACATTCTTTTTGATCCACTGATCAGCTTCCGCATCATTTCTGCGGTTTTAATAATACCTGCATGGGGTCTCATTGAGCAAAGTTCTTTTGAAAACGCATCCTTTTCACCCCTGATCGCTTCAAGGCTTAGTGCTGCGGCAATATTTGAGAGGATATATATTTTTTCTGAATCAATGGCAGCACAT
>CAYPMQ010000437.1:0-2446 GCA_964411625.1 uncultured Ignavibacteriaceae bacterium | reverse complement strand
TAATCACACCCGTTAATCTCATTCTCCTTGAAACTGCAGGTTTTTATCTGCTCCTCAAACCTTGCGGGGAGTGATATATCATCTGCATCCATACGGAATACCCAGTCATGGGTGGCGAGTTTAAGACCCAGGTTGAGGGCAGATGAAATGCCTCCGTTTTCTTTGTAAACATAGCGGATTCTTGGATCAGTGTATGAATTGATTATCGACGCACTTGAATCCGTTGAGCCGTCATCTATTATCAGAAACTCGAATTTTGGATAAGTTTGTCTGAGGATACTCTCGATTGCTTTCTTTAGATATTTCTCCCCGTTATATACAGGCATCAGGCAGGTGAACCACTCCGGCTTCCTCAATACTACTCCGCAGCCAGGATCTGAATATCCATTACATTGGTGCCTGTGGGTCCAGTTATAATCTCTCCGCCGGCTGTTTTCAGGAAAGTATTACTGTCACTGTTCCCAAGGGCGGTTTCTGCAAGCTGACGCATCCCCGGCTGACTTAGCATTTCAGACGTTACCATTCCTCCTGCCGCCGATGAATTACCGTCAATACCGTCACTGCCAATTGAATAAAACTGCCACCTTCCTTCAATACTGTTTTTGAGCAGAAATTTCAGAGCCAGTTCCTGATTTCTTCCGCCGGTTCCGTTTCCTGCTACAACTGTTGTAGTTTCACCACCCGACAAAACTGCCAGCGGCCTTTTCTGATTCTGGCTTAACAGACCCTTATACTGAAATTCAAGCAGACTAACTGCTGAATCCGTGTCTCCTGTGACAGGTGTAAGAATCTTTATAACTTCATAACCCGCATGCTGCAACCCCTTTTCAAGAGCTGCTGTAAGTGTACTGTTATCTCCGATTATAACATTCTGATGTCTTGTCGGTGTAAATTTAGCATAGTAGTGCGATTCAGAAATATAAGAAGTCAGGTACGGGAGAATGGGATCTGGTGTTTTGGCGAGCAGATTATATTTTCTGATTGTATATAAAAGAAAATTATAGTCATCGGCAGTGCGGTATGAGGGTGCTGAACCGATTACAGATAAATCATTTCCGGTTACATCAGAAATGGCTATGGAAATAACAGTGGCCGGATAAGCCGCAGCAGAAAATCTACCGCCTTTATTCAGAGAATATGTTTTCCTTACGGCATTGAGTTCTCTGATATCCGCACCCGATTCCATCATATAACTTGTCAGCCGGCGTTCATCTTCCGGTGTGATTTCGGGAGGTGTAACTGAGAAAAGTGAGGATGCTCCGCCGCTCAGCAGAAAAATAATAAGAGTGTCCTTATCAGCAGAATCAGCAATTTCCATCAGTTTCTTTGAAGCCGCCCTGCCGGCTCCGTCAGGAAACGGATGACCTGCCTCGGCTGTTTCCATACAGCTAAACTCTTCAGCTGAACCGGAAGGAACAATCACTAACCCCCCGGATATTCGAGCCCCGAGCAGTTTCTCAATACCCGCGGCCATTTTTCCTGAAGCCTTCCCTGCCCCGGCAACTATAATTTTACTGAAGTCACTCAGCTTAACTACAGTCTCATTAGCCAGTATATCATTTATAATCAGACTTTCATCATCAATTCTGACTCTCTCAGATACAAGGTTCTCTCCGTTAACGGCAAGTAAGGCGTCTCTGATAATAGCAGTTAATTTTGGCGGCATCCGGATTACGGTTAAAAATCAAAAAATACTTTATAAATCAATTTAACATTAAATCCCGCCTCAGGCAATATCACCTTAACCCTTGAGAGATGATTTCTGTAACCTGAATTAAAAATATTATCCAGATTCAGAGCAACCGAATGGAAATAATTCCCTGTTGCAAAGTGTATGTGACCTGATAACCCATACACTATATAGCCTGCCGTAGGCGTCTCGAAAAGATCTGTTCTTTCCTGAGCAAACGCATATTCGATATTTGCTCCGAAATCAAACATTCCGGTCATATAAGAAGCCTCGAACTCTCCCTTGAGTGGAGGAATCTGTGGAAGCGGATTGCCATCTGAGCTGAACTCACCATGTGTGTATGAGGCATTCAGTTTAAATCTGAGCGCGTCATCGGGCATGATCTCAATCTGAGCTTCAAACCCTCTCAATTGTACAGGAACTCCGGATGAAGCATAAACGGGAAGAAAAGTCTGAAAATTTATCTCACCTGTATTTCTCGGAAGAATGTAGTTATAAAAATCATACAAGAATGCCGATACATAATAGGCAAAAATCCCGTTTCTGGCATATCCGAAAATTTCAGCTCCGTATCCTCCCTCTGAATCAAGATCAGGGTTACCAACTTCAAATGAATAAGCCGCCAGATGAGGTCCCTCCGAAAAAAGTTCTTCAATCGTGGGTACTCTGGATGATTTGCTTAGATTGAATCCCAGATTAAGGTATTCATTAATTGGATATAAACCTGAAAAAGAGGCAGAGAAATTCCCGTAACTT
>CAYPMQ010000436.1:0-2450 GCA_964411625.1 uncultured Ignavibacteriaceae bacterium | reverse complement strand
ACAGCCGATCCTCTCTTGCCGTTGGTTTTAACCGACGGCAGACAAAGGCATAACCACAATGCACCCTTTTTGTTCATAAACTTCTTCAAATTCAGGACTGAGAACATTGAATAAGCATTTCCAAATTAAACAAGGAATTACCCTTCAGTTTTTATATTTTTGAGAGTAAAAAATTTTTGAACTATGTATATAATCAGAATCATCCTGATAGCCGTTTATTCATTTGTCCTCTCAATATTGGCAATTATATCAGCCATATTTGACCGGAGCAATACATCCTATTGGTGGCTGGTGAAGGCTTACGGACGGGGTGTTTTAAGGATTGCGGGAATCAGGCTCAGGATAACAGGGCTTGAAAACTTTGATCATGATGAGGCATACGTTTTTGTTGCCAACCACATGAGCAATTTTGATATCAGTGCATTACAGGCAGCCATACCAAACAGAGCAAGAATGTTTTTCAAAAAAGAACTCGGAAGAATACCATTTTTCGGTTGGCAGCTTGTGCTGGGTCCTTACTTCTCTGTTGACAGAAAGAATGCGGAGAAGGCTATGAAAACAATTGAAGATGCCAGGAAAGTGATGCTGAAAAAAAAAGATTCGGTTCTGTTATTCGCTGAAGGCACGCGCAGCAAGGATGGCTCAGTGCAGCCTTTTAAGAGAGGAGCCTTTAATCTTGCAGTAAAGGTGAAGCATCCCGTGGTGCCTGTTTCTATCAGCGGAACAAATAAGATCATGCAGAAGGGGAGTCTGAAAATATACTCGGGCAGGGATATAATTGTCCATTTTGATAAACCGATCAGTACCGGTAATGTAAACACACGTCAGGAAGAGATTGCGCTAATGCAGCATGTAAGAGAAATAATTATAGCTAACAAGGTCGATTTATGAGTGTAAGCAAAGAAGAACTGAAGTATATCGCCGCCCTTGCCAGGCTTGAGGTTAAGGATGGGGATCTTGAAGAATATTCAGCTGATCTTTCGAAAATTCTGGAGTATGTTAAAAAGTTGGATGAAGCAGATACTGCCGGAGTTGAGCCGATGTTTCATCCTTTTAAGATCAGAAATCATCTCAGGGATGATGTTAAAAAGGAATCACTACCGAGAGAAACTGCCATGAAAAACGCTCCTTCCACAGATGAGAATAATGAATACTTTAAAGTACCGAAGGTAATCAGCGGAAAATGATTTACGGAATAATACCCGCCCGCTATGCATCATCAAGACTCCCGGGAAAACCGCTTGCCCTCATTGCAGGCAGACCAATGATTGAATGGGTTTATGAGAGTGCAGGGAAGTCAAGACTTGTAGATAAACTTATTGTAGCAACCGATGATAAAAGAGTATATGACGCCGTAGAGTCTTTCGGGGGAAATGTTCTCATGACTCCCGTAAATATAAAAACAGGCTCAGACAGGATCGCTTTTGTTGCCAGGGAACTGCCGGATTGTGATATAGTTGTCAATATTCAGGGTGATGAGCCTTTCATTCCCGGACTTATGATTGATCAGGCAATAGAGCCTTTTCTGTTCGATAAATCGGTTTACATGTCAACTTTGATAAAAAGGATTTCCAAAGAGGAAGAACTTACATCACCCTCAACGGTAAAAGTGGTTTTTGACGGGGATAATTATGCACTTTACTTTTCACGGGCGCCAATACCTTTTGTCCGGGACATAATGAGTACGGAAGAATTACTTGAAAAAGGTATTTACTTTAAGCATATAGGTTTATATGTTTACATAAAAGATTATCTGCTGAAATTCACCGGTCTGCAGTCTTCCTATCTGGAGGATCTTGAAAAACTGGAGCAGCTCAGAGTACTTGAAAATGGTTATAAAATCAAATGTGTCGAAACGGCGCTTGAAAGTATTTCGGTGGATACACCAATGGATCTTGCGGAAGCAAATATTTTTGCCCGCAGTCTGAAACAACTTTAACAAAATCAGAAAACGGTTTGATATGAGCACTCTGATACTTCAGAATTGTCTTCATCTCGCCAATATTCCCACCCCAATTCAGGAGATCAGTTTCAACGGCAGCACTTTCCTTATGAAGCGTGATGATCTTACAGGTCTTGAAACTTCAGGAAATAAAGTAAGAAAACTCGATTATATATTGAAAGATGTGCTTGATAAGGGCGCAGACCACATCATTACCTGTGGCGGGGAGCAGTCAAATCATGCAAGGGCGGCAACCTACGCGGCGGCTTCACTGGGTCTTGGTACTTCACTTATTCTATGGGGCAAAAAACGAAAGTTATCCGATGGAAATCATTTCCTGAATCAGATTATCGGGGCAGATATCTCTTATGTTAACAAAAAGGAGTATATGCATATTTACTCTGTGCTTGAGTCTAAGTGCAAAGTGCTCAGAGAACAAGGGAAAAAGCCTTATATAATTCCTGAAGGAGGTTCATCGGTTACCGGTGTGACCGGATATGTCCGTTTT
>CAYPMQ010000435.1:0-2454 GCA_964411625.1 uncultured Ignavibacteriaceae bacterium | reverse complement strand
CCTTTATACGGAAAATTCTGATGTCTGGGTTGAAATAAATAATGACATGACACCATTACCTGACGGGTCATTATTGCTAACCTCAGACAAAAACGGCAATAATCATATTTATCTTCTTGATAAGGATCTTAATCTGCGTCAGATTACAAAGGGTAACTATGACGTGGAGAAAATAGAAGCCTTTAACCGCACAGAAAATCAGGTGATTTATTCTTCCAAAGAATACGGCAGGCAGTATCAGAATATTTTTTCGATAGATCTGGATTCAGATAAAAAAACAATTTTAACACCTGAAAAAGGCTGGAACTCAGGAAATTTTTCACCTGACGGCATTGCCTTCATTAATACCTTTTCTGCCACGGATAGAATGCCCGTTATCACCGTAATGCACTCCGGCGGCAATGTTGTGAAAAGATTTGATCAGGGAAATGAACTTGACAAATCAGGATATACATTTTCACCTGTAGAATTCGGTAGTTTCAGGACAGATGACGGAGTAACACTTAATTATTATCTTATCAAACCAAAAGATTTCGACGGGAACAAAAAGTATCCTGTACTTATCTATAATTACAGCGGACCACTATCTCAGGTTGTTACGGACAGATGGGGAGGCTCAACATATCTCTGGCATCAGCTTTTGGCTTCAAAAGGTGTTATAATTGCTGCAATGGATCACAGGGGAACGGCGGGGGAGATGCGGGCTGCTAAAAAGTACATGCAGTACAGATTAGGACATTATGAAATTGAAGATCAGAAGGCTTTCATAAAATATCTTTCTGCTCTTGGTTTTGCCGATCTGAACCGTATAGGAATATGGGGATGGAGCTACGGCGGATATACTTCTGCTCTTGCACTGGTTAAAGCTCCTGATCAATTTAAAGCTGCCATTTCGGTTGCCCCGGTTACCGACTGGAAGTTTTATGATAATATTTACACGGAGAGATTTATGTCCACTCCGGAATTGAACGCAGAAGGGTATAAATCGGGTTCTGTTTTAGAACATGCAGAAAACCTTAAAGGCAATCTTCTGCTGGTGCACGGTACTGCCGATGATAATGTGCATTTTCAGAATGCAGTTGAACTTGCTGATAAGCTTATACAGCTTGAAAAGCCATTTGAGACCATGTTTTATCCCGAAAAAGATCACGGGATCAGAGGTACGTCAGCCAGAATCCACCTGTTTAATATGATGACAAAATTTATCTTGAATAATCTTTAGAAAAGCGGCCGGATAATGGATAGAAGTCTTGTATATAAAAGCAAACCCTTAAGAATCCTTTACATTACGCTGGGCATTCTGTGTGTCTTGCTGGGTATAATCGGTTTTATTGTTCCACTTATGCCCGGGGTTCTGTTTATTATTCTTTCTGTCTATTTTTTTTCCAGAAGTTCTAAAAAACTCCATGACTGGATTATGGAGCACAAATATCTTGGGAAATATGCACAATACTATTACGGCGATCTCAAAATGCCCCTTAAGGCAAAGATTATAACCATAGCAATGATAGTGGTTTCACTCAGTATCAGCGTCTGGCTCGTTTTTTTCAAGGCGAAGAGCCTCTGATTGAGCTTACCGGCTCGGGGAGTGATAAAAATTTTGCCCCCGGTTTTGCAAAATTAAATTTCTTTCTTAAATTTGTATTCCGGTTTTGACTGGTTACTAAACATGATGCCCTGTGGTGTAATTGGCAACACGTCTGACTCTGGATCAGAAGAGTCTAGGTTCGACCCCTGGCAGGGCAGCAGAACAAAGCCCGTAAATTAACTTTTACGGGCTTTTTATTTTTTAAAATCTGTAATTCATTTTCGTACCCGTATCAAAATTAATTTCTCTCTGCAATTAAATAAAATCTGAATCAAACCGCAGATTTGTCAGCTTTTTTCCTGTTAAAGCCCGGAATAAAACTTTACTGATAATTAATTCCGGAACCGCTTCTGACTTCCGATTAAAAGCATTTAAAACCCCGCCGGAACTACCCGTGAACCGAAACAGCAGACAGTAAAAAAGTTTTTTCTTGACGTGGTGGTAAATAGTTAAACCTTTTTATGACTGCAGGTCACCGAGACTTAAGACAAGGTAGTTTATTTACCTCCTGTACAGGAGTAAGAAGTCAAATGTTATGGCTTACTGCGGAGTGCAGTACTTCTATTCCATGCCAAACCGGTTATCCGCTTTTTGACCTTCTCTGCTGCAGGCTTGTTGTTTTCAGCATTATTATTCCGGAGCTGCAAAGATGATTCAGCCGTAAATTTTGTAGTTTTACCACCTACGGGAAATTCCCGTAATATAACTCAGACTCTTCCAAAGGGGGCCCCGCTAAACACTATTGCTTTTAACTGACTTGCATTTCTTACTTGTAATGTCGGTTCTCAGTCATTTCTTCCCCATGGAAAAGTAGCTGACTACAGCGGTTTTCAGTATCTGCGGGATAATGACCCTGCAAATCACGG
>CAYPMQ010000434.1:0-2462 GCA_964411625.1 uncultured Ignavibacteriaceae bacterium | reverse complement strand
CCTTCTTCATAGTTCAGATTCAAAGCCTCATTAATTGCTGATTTTATAATTGAATCAACAGCAAATTTTTCCTCAAGAATATAATACAGAATACCTCTTGCAATTTTAATATCGGCTTCATAAAACGGGGACAATTCTGTTTCATTTAGCTGCCCGGCTTCTGCAAGCATCTGACCGGAGGAGCCGTAATCGCTGAAAAAAAATCCTCAGATAGGCATAGCTTATCAGTACTTTTATTATCCCGTTATTATCATTTAACTTAACTGCATTTTCAAAACTAGTGCTCTGCTCAGATAATTTTCAGATATCTTTTCAGCTCGCAGACGCAGCTCAAAAGCCCCCATGAAATAACAGAAGTCAGAAAGAAGTTGATCGTTTTTTTCATTTTCAATTCCGGAGGCAAGTTTTTCACCCGGATAAATTCCGGACGCCGGATCTTTAATGAGCCGTTCAGAAAAAATGTCATTCAATTTAGCGTTAAGATCCCCGGAGCCTGAAATAACTAAAGAAAAATACAGACTGTCCCGGTTAGTCTGAAATGACGCATGAAGTGATCCTGCCAGAAAATTCAGGATGATAAAAGCTGTAAATATGCTGAGCTAATGCAATGTTTAATATTAAAAAGTTTTACTCAAAACTAATTAAACTAAATCTATTTAGCACTCAGAATAATAATGGGCTTGAGTTTTTGTGAACAGGGATACAAACCGCCAGGGGAGGCAAAAAAAGGAGGGGCAGCACCCCTCCTGAAGAAAATTTATTTATTTAATATGATCTTCGCTTTTATCACTTTGAGAATTTCAACCATAATAAAAATACCCACAGCTGCACCAAGGGTGGCAATCCATTCGTACGCATCAAGCAGAGTCACCTTAAAAGCGTCTCTTAGGAAAGGCACCGCCATCACGATTCCGGTGAGCACCAGTACAGCAATTGAGCTGTAAATAAGTGACTTGTTACCGAAGAAATTCATTTTGAAAATCGTTGTATCGAGTGAACGGCAGTTAAATCCGTTGAGGAGTCTCACAAACACGATTGTAAGAAAGAATATTGTAACGGCTTCTTCCTGCGGATAACCGGCTGCAAGTGCCCAGTAGTAAACTGCTGTTGAAGCCAACCCGATGAGAATACCTACTCCGGAAATCCACCACAGCGCAAACTTATTAAGAATTCCTTCCTTAACATTTCTCGGCTTGTGGTTCATAATTCCCGGTTCCGGAGGCTCAAGACCCAGCGCTATAGCTATCAGCCCATCCATGAGGAAGTTGAGGAAAAGGATCTGTACAGCCTGAAGAGGAATATCAAGCCCGATAAGCAGTGCCAGAACTATGCCAAGCACCTTCCCGATATTACCGCTGAGCAGATATACCAGATATTTTCTGATATTTTCAAATATGCCTCTGCCTTCCTCAACGGCTTCGACAATTGAAGTGAAATTGTCATCCGTAAGGATCATATCAGCCGCTTCTTTGCTGACATCGGTTCCTGTTATACCCATGGCTACGCCGATATCAGCTTTTTTCAGTGAGGGAGCATCATTAACTCCGTCACCCGTCATTGCAACCACATTCCCTTTTTTCATCAGACCTTCAACTATCTTGAGTTTGTGGCTGGGTGAAATACGAGCATAGACATCGGTTTTATCAACCACTTTTTCAAATTCTTCGTCAGGTAACTGTTCAAGCTCCTGACCCGATAAAGCACCGCTTCCTTCTTTAAGAATTCCGAGTTCACGCGCAATTGCAACTGCGGTAATTTTATGGTCACCGGTAATCATTACAGGTTTTATACCGGCGTGTTCGCAGACTTTAATTGCCTGTTTAACTTCAGGTCTCGGAGGGTCTATCATACCAACCATCCCCAGAAAAGTCATACCTCTTTCATCCGAGTTATCCTCTGTGTAAGAATCTCCCACCAGTTTTTCTGAAACTGCAAGAACCCTGAGAGCATCATTTGCAAGCTCATAAGCTATATCAAGCAGCTCTTTCCTCTTTTCCTGAGTAAGGGGTACAACAACTCCGCCGCTTTCTTTGATAAAATCGCACGAATCAAGTATAACCTCTGTTGCTCCCTTTGAAAATGAAGTGTTTCCGTTCTCCATACTGTGAACGGTTGTCATTCTCTTCCTTTCAGAAGTGAATGGAATTTCATGAATACGGGGGTATTTACTCTGCAGCTCTTTATAATCAATTCCTGCTTTTTTTGCAGTCACGATTATGGCACCTTCAGTTGGGTCACCCATAATATCCCAGCCATCTTCACCATTAACAAGATTAGTGTCATTGCAGAGAGAACCGCCTTTAAGCATTTCTGTAAGTACTGTTTCGTTTGCAGGATCCGTTATTAAATCACCCGTAGTAAATTCACCTGAAGGATTATAACCGGAACCGGAGACACTGTAAAGTTTTCCGCCGGCATAAATTTTCCTGATGGTCATTTCATCCTGTGTCAGTGTTCCCGTC
>CAYPMQ010000433.1:0-2475 GCA_964411625.1 uncultured Ignavibacteriaceae bacterium | reverse complement strand
CTGAAACAGATCAGGAACTGCGATGGCGGTATAATGCTCAGGAGCATTCCCGGCGGTGTGCTTGTTCAGGATAAAGATACGGGAGCACCGGATCCTGATAGTCTCAGAAATGCCACAGGCATAGATTATGACACTGCCACGCTTAAAGATCTTATGTTTGCATGGAAAATAGTTAAACATGTAAAGTCAAATGCTATTGTTATAGCAAAAAATAGTGCCACACTGGGTATAGGCGCAGGTCAGGTTTCAAGGATAGATTCAGTTAAGATTGCGGTAAATAAAGCGCGCGGATTCGGTTTTGATCTTGAGGGAGCATGCTCCGCATCAGATGCATTTTTCCCGTTCCCTGATAACATAGAAGAACTGGCAGCAGCGGGGGTTGCGTCGGTTATTCAGCCGGGCGGATCGGTTAATGATGAAGCCGTTATCAAACGCGCTAAAGAGTTAGGAATTTCAATGGTATTCACAGGAATACGTCACTTTAAACACTAAGGAAGTGAAATGGGACTTTTTGATTTATTTTCAAATGACATTGCGATGGACCTGGGCACAGCCAACACCCTAGTTTATTTAAAGGGTAAGGGGATTGTCATTAATGAGCCATCCATTGTTGCTTTTGACAGAACAAGTAAAAAAATAATTGCGATCGGTAATCAGGCCAAGGAAATGATGGGCAAGGAACATCGTGAGATCAGGGTGATAAGACCTATGAGAGACGGTGTTATAGCCGATTTTGAAATAGCTGAAGGCATGATCAGGAAATTCATCAGGCAGGTGAACGGTGGTCTTGCAACCAGCAGAAAAATAGTTATTGCAGTTCCCAGCGGGGTTACCGAGGTTGAAAAAAGGGCTGTACGAGACAGTGCAGAACACGCGGGGGCAAAAGAAGTGCATCTGATCTCCGAGCCGATGTCCGCTGCTATCGGAATTGGTATTGATGTTGATGCTCCTTACGGCAATATGATTATAGATATAGGAGGCGGAACCACAGAAATTGCTGTAATCGCTCTTTCAGGAATTGTGACCGAAGAATCAATCAGAATAGCCGGCGATGAAATGAACAACTCAATAATGCAGTTCTTCAAAAAGAATCATAACATTCTGATAGGTGAAAGAACAGCCGAAGCGATAAAATGCCAGGTGGGTTCAGCCATTCAGCTCCCTGAAGAGCTTACAATACACGTTAAAGGAAGAGACCTGATAGCAGGTGTTCCCAAAACAGCCGAAGTGTCATCAGTGGAAATTAGAGAAGCTCTCAATGAGGCAGTTTCCCAGATTATGGATGCCGTTAGAAGATTACTTGAAAGAACCCCGCCTGAACTCTCGGCAGATATTCTTGACAGGGGAGTAATGCTCACCGGCGGAGGTGCGCTTCTTAAAGGTCTTGATGAAAGAATTAAGCTGGAGACAAATCTTCCCGTTCACGTTGCCGAAGATCCTCTCACGGCTGTTGTGAGAGGTGCCGGTAAAGTGATAGAAAATCTGAGTCACTACCAGAAAGTTCTGATCCGTAACCGCAGATTCTGATTATGCCCACAAAATGGTTTAAATTTGTGGGAGGACTTTACCGGAGTTCTTCCGCATATGCGGCTGTTTTCGTTATGCTCTCAGTTTCACTCATTCTAATTTCATTGAGCGAGCATCCTGACATTAAGAATCTCAGGGCACTCTCATTTAATGTCTTTGCAGTTCTTTCATCAGCCGGCAATCACATCAGTACCCTACTCGGAACAGACAGCGAAATTGAAGAGCTGAAAAAAGAAAATGCCGGGCTTATGCTTGAAGTCAGCAGGCTAAGAAAGCTCGGTATTGAGAATGAAGAGCTTAAAGCAATGCTCTCTCTTAAGGATAGCAGCAGCCACAATCTGATAGCCGCGGTAATAACTGCCCGTTCCATCAGTTCCTCTGAATTCAACCTTATTATTAACAGAGGTACCAATGACGGGATAACACCCGGCATGCCTGTTATAAATGATCTCGGTCTGGTAGGTATTGTTTATAATTCTGCCGGTGATCACTCCATTGTTCACACGCTTCAAAATACAAGACTTAAACTTATTACCCGTCTTGAAGAAACGGGTGTGACCGGTGTATTAAGATGGGACGGATACAGACTTATTCTTCCTAATCTTCCGAAAACTGCAGATATCAAGCCGGGTGAACGCCTTCTCACTTCAGAAAATAGCTCCATAATTAATGTTCCTATCCCCATCGGTTATGTTATCAGGGTACTTAACCCCGAGAGTGGTCTTTTCAACCAGCTCCAGATTAAACCATACGTAAATTTTGACAGGATTGATAACATTTATGTGGTCAAAAAGGTTTACGGAAAAAAAATTAACGGTATCGAACTCAATTATCTGAAGTCTGAATAATGACGAAATTTGAAATACCGGTTTTTATCCTGACTGCAGTTGTTCTGACTTTTATTCAGATTACCCTTGTGCCTATAATTGCCATCAACAGATATATCCC
>CAYPMQ010000432.1:0-2479 GCA_964411625.1 uncultured Ignavibacteriaceae bacterium | reverse complement strand
GCCGTATCCACAGCAGCCCGGGAATGAAATTTAGTCTATTTTAGGAGGTATGAGTTTGTATATAACCGGGGTGACAATTCTCGAAAGTAGTGTTGAGCTTATCAAACCGCCGATAAGAACAATTGCCAGTGGTGAGATCAGCGGATTGGTTGATATTGCAATGGGAAGAAAGCCGCCTATTGCAGTAAGTGACGTAAGTACAACGGGAAGGAATCTCACTTCGCCTGAAAGCTTAATAGCCTCTTCAAGGGGTTTCCCCTCCAGCCGCATCTGATTGGTGAAATCAACCAGCAGAATTGTATTCTTGACTTCAATACCCGCAAGGGCAACAAGTCCCACAACTGCCACAAATGATAATGTATTGCCCGTTACCAGCAGCGCAAGAATTGCACCCACCATACCGAGCGGCAGAACCGAGAGAACAATAATGGTACTCTTAAAAGTCCTGAACTCAAGAATAAGAACCACAAAGAAGAGGAATACAGTTATCATGATGATCAGACCGAATCCGCCGAAAGACTCGTTTCTTGATTCATACTCACCCCCCATTTCATAATAATAACCCCTCGGAAGCTTCAGGTTATCCATCTTCTCCATCACCTTAGAGATAACTTCAGAGTTGAGATATCCTTTACCGACAAATGCCGTTACAGATACTGTCCTGATTTTATCCAGATGGTTTATTTTTGCGGGCGACGCCTCAAGGGTAAGTTCAGCAATCTGAGAAAGCGGCACGGGTTTTCCCTGCAGATTATTTATATACAGGTTATCAAAAGCTGCAAGGCTGTTTCTCTGTTCGTTCATTTTGGTGACTATGATATCATAGTTCTCATTTTTTTCATCAGTCATCTGACCAAGATTAAATCCCGCCACCGCAAGTCTTACAGTTTTGGCGATATTGACTGTCGGGATGCCGAGGGCGTAAGCTTTCTCTTTATTAATATCCACACGAATATCGGATTTCAGATTATCGAGCGGATTTTTAACGTAAATTGTTCCCTCCATGTTTTTCAGCATCTTTTCAACTATTGCTGCCTGCCGCCTGAGCGTATCAAGGTTATCTCCGAAAAGCCTCACTTCAACGGGTGCGGTTACAGGTGGACCCTGCTCAAAGTTCTTCACCTCAACCCTGGCACCGGGGAAAGGCGTGAAATATTTTCTCAGCTCGTCAATTATCTCCAGTTTTCTTGCAGGATTTGTACCTTGCCTGAGCTGAACAAATATCTGGGCAATATCGCTGCGTTCCTGGCCCTGAGCAACATTATAATATACCTGCGGGTTTCCTCTGCCTATATTTGATGCGAAGTATTCTATTTCATTGTACTTTTTAAGCTCCGCCTCAATCTTCTTTGTGATGTCATTAGTGTAGTTCATGTTTGACTGCGGAGGCGAAGTGATATCAATCAGAAACTGCGGCTTTTCCGAAGATGGGAAAAGGCTTGTTCCCACAACGGGTATCAGCGCCAATGAGCCGATAAACAGACCTGCAGTAACAATCAGCACGGTTACAGGTTTGGTGAGTGCCTTATCAAGAAATCTTCCGTAAGTGGCATGAATTGCTTTCTGAAGAAACCTGAGGAAGATGTTTCCTTCGGTTTTACCATGATGTTCCTTAAGTATTCTGCTTGAAAGGAACGGGATGATTGTGAGCGATACTACCATAGATGCAAGCACTGATGAGATCACAGCAGCAGGTATGCTCCGGATGAAATCACCCGATGCCTCGGGCAGAAAGGCGAGGGGCAGAAAGGCGATGACCAGGGTTGCGGTACAGCCAAGAACCGCAAGACCTATCTGTTTTGTAGCTTTAAGTGCTGCTTCCATCCTGGTTGCACCTTCACGCATCCATCTCTCAATATTCTCGATAACCACTATGCTGTCATCAACCACAAGACCGAGCGCCACAACAAACCCGACGATACTTAACTGATTAAGGTTAAAGCCCATCAGATTCACCAGAACAACACCTATTGAAAGGGAAAGAGGTATTGAAAGCATAACTATGATCGTGGGTCTGTTACCGAGCGGAAGAAGTGTCAGCATAACAAGTCCGATAGCGATCAGAAAATCGATTCCGAGACCCATAAGTCTGTTATTCACGGCTGCGCCCTGGTCAAAATGATGCACCATATCAATGTTGGCCGGCATGGTCTTATCAAAGTCCTCAAGAACTTTAAGGTATTTTTTCTGTGTCTGCGTAATGTTTAATCCCGCCTTCTGAGCGGCAGTTACAAATATTGACCTGTGACCGTTAAGCCTTGTTGTATAAGTATCTTTTTCGTACTCAAAAAATACATCTGCAACATCTTTAAGGAAGATATTCCGGTTGTTTGCAGACCATACAATAGTTGATTTTATTTCATCAATGGTTTTATATTTGCCGTTGGTTTTGATATTGAACGACTTACCGTTTGCATTGATGTTCCCCCCCGGGATGTTGACTCCCTCGCTCTGGATGCTTCCCAGCACAGCATCAAGG
>CAYPMQ010000431.1:0-2506 GCA_964411625.1 uncultured Ignavibacteriaceae bacterium | reverse complement strand
CTTCAGGCATAAAGTGAACAAGGAAGAAGTGCACTGCTAATGATCAAACCGGCATACAGATAACTGAAATGTAGTGACAACCTGGCTGGTACTGATATGAAAAACTAAACTACGAAGGATAATTAAATTTCTAAGGTGATTTCCCAGGAACTATTTCCTTAAATATCCCGGCAAAATTGATTTATAAGAACTTGTAATCTCAAAAAATATTCTTAGTTTAAAACAACTTGTTTTACGATTCTTAAGGTGAAAATGGTACCCGATTTCCAGTCTTTAAGGCTGCCCCTCCTTAAACTCCTGGGGGATGATAACACACATAAAGTTTCTCATCTGATTCCGAAACTGGCAAATGAATTAGGTCTTTCCGAAAGCGAAAGGAATGAAATGTTCCCCAGCGGTACGCAGTTTAAACTCGATAACCGGGTTTACTGGGCGGCATCCTACCTGAAACATACAGATCTCTTGAGTTATCCTCAAAAAGGTTATTTAAGGATCACCGATGCCGGTAAAAAGGTCCTGAAAAATCCGCCTGATAAAATCAACATCAAATACCTTGGTAATTTTGAACCTTTTAAAGAGTGGCAGGCATTAATAAAGGCTAACAAACTGACGAAAAATGATTCCGAGTCAGCCGGACAATCTGACAATGAGGAAATCACATTAACTACTGAAACCCCGGATGAAAAAATTGAAAACTCATACTCGGAACTGACGAGCATGCTAAAGACAGAACTGATCGAAAAAATCAAGAGCTGCAGCCCTAAATTTTTTGAAAGGCTTGTGGTTGACCTACTCCTCAAAATAGGTTACGGCGGGTCACAGGCAGAAGCAGGAGAGGTAATTAGCAAAAGCAATGACGGCGGAATTGACGGAATAATCAAGGAAGACCGCCTCGGACTTGACACTATCTATATCCAGGCAAAAAAATGGGAGAACATGGTGCAGATTAGTCAGGTGCGTGACTTTGCCGGTGCTCTTCTCGCTAAAAAAGCAAAAAAGGGGATATTTATTACAACCTCCTCCTTCCCTGATTCAGCACGTCAGTTTGTCGCATCAATTGATCCGCGTATAGTCCTCATTGACGGAGAGCAGCTTGCAGAACTGATGATTGAACATGACCTTGGGGAGTCGGTAAAACGCACATATCAGATCAAAAAACCCGATACCGATTATTATGAGGAGTGAGGTATAATATTGTAAATTTAGATCAACTTCAAAACTTAAAGGATTAAATTTAAATGGAGAATATAGTTAAAAACATACTCGATGGACCATTAAAAATCCATCGCTATAATTGCCCTTTGAATATCACGGATCTAGTATTTCTGGAAATCGAAAAAACGTATATTAAAGAATACGAAACAGCAGTGAATTCTAAAGACAAGGATACTGTCAACAAGTTTATCGGTAAAAAGGTAAAAGAACTTTGGGATCTTAAAAATCTTGGCAGGTGTAATAGTCCTGAAAGCCGTCTAATTTCTTCTTATGAGAAGCATGGAAATAAATAATGAATCCCTGAAATAACTGCAAGATATGTGCAGGCCCCGGGATGGAATGAAGAACATTCAAAGCCGGATGATTAATAAGTTATTGAAAAACAAACATGATCCGATGATATGACAACAGAGATAACGAATCTTAAAAATGAATCCAAATATACACTGCTGATTAATCTGAACCATTCTGATATCCCTTCATTTGCACAAAAGTATTACCTGAAGGAAATCAGCGTGATTACAATTTTACACTACATTTTTTCTGCCATTCTTTTCCTGCTCTTAATTTTTTCTGGTTTTAAAGGAGGGAATTCATTTTTCGAATCGCTAAATAAATTCGGAAATGCAGTATTGATTTTTTTGTTCTTATCCCCTTTCACGAATATTTACATGGAATAGCATTTAAATTTTTCGGTACAAAAGATGTCCGCTTCAGGTTTTCTGTAAAAAAGGTGTTGCATATGCAGTTGCGTATAATTTTGTTGCAGGTAACAAAGAGTTTATAGTGGTGGCGGTCACCCCTTTTGTAGTAATAAACTCTCTCCTGACTATCCTGATGATAATTTTCCCGCAGCACAGCTTTTTGTTTATAAGCGTCGTGCAAGTCCATACAGCTGGTACCGGCGGTGATTTTGCATTTCTCAACTATTAATGGATTAACAGATCAAAAAAGATACTGACTTATGATGACGATGACAATAAAGTAAGTTATTTTTATGAAGAAGCGGAAAATGTCTGATTCGGAAGTCATTTTCGAAAAAATCATATTACTGCGCTGAATGAGCTTCAGGATAATAAAAAAAATATTGTTTTAACAGAAGCAAAACCAAATATTCTTGACAAATATTAATTTTACCCTTATATTTGTAACTCTTTTGGAAATTTTTCCAAAGAGGAATCCGCTATAGTTCTCCCGATAGATCGGGACGGCTGTTAACGGGAAAAAATATTTTAGATTCCGCGATAGCTCAATGGTGGAGCATTCGGCTGTTAACCGAAGGGTTGCAGGT
>CAYPMQ010000430.1:0-2543 GCA_964411625.1 uncultured Ignavibacteriaceae bacterium | reverse complement strand
GAGCTCAATCCCGATCCCACCATATCGGTTTACGGAGTGCAGCTTAAGGAGTATTACACGCCGTTCGGGATAGTTGACCTGTTATGGTCACCGCTGATGGATGGCAAGTTTGCAAACTTCGGTTTCACGATAGACGCAGATAAGGTACGGCTCAGATATATGGCGAATGATAAAAAGGGAAGCCGCAAATTCAGGATAGAGGAGGGGGTTGAAACTCCCGGAACTGACGGCACTGTAACTAAAATATTAATGGACCTTGGCATCGAGATTCACAATGAGGAGTGCCACGGTATTCTCAAAAAGGCTTAATACGAAAGGGTTAAATATTATGGCGGATTATTTCAGCAAGTATAAAAATTTCAGCATCTCCGATGGCAAGCGGAAGATCAGGTTCCTTCACAACGGGCTCAGCGGCATCTACTCCACCACAAGCAAAGAGGAGATTGAATGGCTTGAAAAACAACCCAATTATAACAGGGACTATTTCAGGATCGATAAAGTTCGTTGATGGTTGCTCGTTGTTCGCATTTCGTTGATTGTTGATATTTGCTCGTTGTTCTTTACAGCATAAATGGCATGGAACGCTGATGATACGGATGATGCAGATTTACGCGGATTAAATTATTAAATAATAAAATTAGCAGATTCTCAAATCAGAAGCTATCCCGAAGCACGAAAAAAATCTTAGGCAACGAGCAACGGATGATCCCGATGAATCGGGACAGGCTTGAACAACGAGCAGCAGCTTTACGCTGATTGTAACTCTAATGGGTATAATAAAGCACTGAAAACGATGTTCGGAAACGAAAAACAGACAACGAACAACGTACAAAGAAGGAGGGCAATTTGACTGGTGAAGAATTAAAGAACAGGGTGAGGGCATTTCTTGATGAACCGGTGCCTGATTTCTGGAGTGATAATGAGGTTTATCATGCTCTGGGAGAGGGTGCGGCGGCGCTGATTGAGAAAAGCTGCGCCATTTATGAAAGGGGAAAATGGGCGGAATCACCGGTGTTAAGGACTCTGATTGTGTTCGTGAGTGAGGCGGGGGTATCAGGCGGGGCGGTTAATCTGCCCCCTGATTTTAACCGGATGGTGAGTGTCAGGTTTGCGGCGAAGAGCCTGAACGAGACTGACCGTTTGGAGGCTAAGATAATTGAGATATCAGAATTTACGGGATCGGTGACAAATCCGTTTCTTAAAGATTCAAGATTTGTGAGTGAATATCAGGGTGTGCTGAGGTTTTCTGAGCCGCTCCAAGACGGGAGTTATGATCTGGTTTACCTTAAGGGAGCCGGAGCAGCGGGTGCGGCGTGGGTATCTCCTTTTGATAAATTTACGGAGGATCTGATTGTTAAGCATGCATGCGCCTCGCTGATTCTGAAAGATAACAAAACGGAGGTTTCGGGATATCTCATGAAAGATGTTGTATCGGCATTACTGCAGAAAGGAGAAAATTAATTGAAGTTTACAGATGATCTGATTGCGGATCATGAGTACTGCAGGGAGATTTACCCTAAGGTACAGGTGGTTCTGCATCACAGTGCGAGTGAAAGCGTGAAGTATCTGGGTGACTGGTGGAGATCTCAGAAGGGGAAGATTGCCACAGCGTATGCTATTGAGGGGGATGGTTCGGTTTACAGATATTTTCCGCCCTGTTTCTGGGCTTATCATACCGGGAACGGCGAGATTTATGACAAATTTAATATCGGGATTGAACTGGCAAACGTGGGTTACCTGAGGAAAAATATAATAAACGGCACGGCAAAGTATTTTTGGGAAGCACCGGGAGTGCCCGGCGGAAAAGAGTATCACGGGGAGGTGGCAACTCTTAAAAATGACTGGCGGGGATTTCTTCATTTTGCGGCATATAACCGCAGCCAGGTTATTGCCGCAGGTGAACTTGTTAGAGAGCTTTGCAGGAATTTCGGGATAAGCAGGAAGATTAATAAGTCGCTGAAGTTTGACAGGGCCTTTCTGCCCTCTGAAGGAATCGTAAATCATCATAATGTGCATCCCGGTAAGTATGATCCGACTCCCGCTTTCGATTACAAACTCTTTGAGGAGGTACTTAACGGATGAACGAGTTAAGGGGATTAATCACAATTGCTTCGCTTGCTCTTACCGCAGGGGTCATGGCTGGCTTCCTGATCTTCGGGAACGGCAGCTGCGGGAAGAAGCCGACCACCGGAACAGGGGTTACAGTGTGCTATGATACTATAATTAAACCTGTTTCGGTAAAGGAGAAAGTTTTTATACCGGAATATCTTGAACGGGTTAAGATTGAATATGATACAGTTTTTATTGAAAATAAACCTTCCGAAAAGGAGCGTGAGATCAGGGAATATATAGCACAAAGTGACACTGTATTAAAAGAGAACGGATGCCGGCTGGATATCAGGTATATCTCTCCCGTTCAATTGAGCAGGGATTCGTACTTTGTGATATCAGTGGAATGCCCTCCCGTTGTTTTGAGCGGCCTGGCGCCTAATCCTGAGGGTAAGAATAATGCAGAGGCCGGGGGCGGATCCTTTGAGAGATTT
>CAYPMQ010000429.1:0-2545 GCA_964411625.1 uncultured Ignavibacteriaceae bacterium | reverse complement strand
TCTGAAGAGAGCAATAAACAGGCTGAAACTGACGGGTTCTTATCATAACTGATTTATCAGAATGAAAGGCTGCTCTGAGAGCAGCCTTTTCTGCGTTAAACCCTTTGGCTGACATACTTCTGATGTAATGTGTAACCTTGTGCGCAATAAGGCTGTGTTCTATAAGCTCAGAATAATCTGCCTTTGTAGGAAAGATTTATTTTTCTATTTTTATTTGTTCTTTAACTCTTTTAGCAACTGTTTGGGTAACCCTTCAATTTGATGCAATCTCCTTTTTTCATCAATTTTCGGTAACCCTGTTCTATGATTCTATACGGCAATCAAAGATTAATGAAAAATTTGCACTCAACTAACGTTATGCTACTGAAAATATACTCCAATAAGAGATTTATAATACGCTCATTTGAGGCAATGCTTTATTAAACACTTAAACACGAAAAACATGAATTGGAGAGCGCTAATTTTACATGATTCATTTCAGGCAGGGTATAGAGGCATACAGAGTGTGTGGTTTATTCTTTCTTAAATGTGTCATTGTTAATATAACCGTCATTTAAAACAATCTGCCTGAAAACATCACGGTTATCAAGAAACCCATTGATATAGTCAAGATGTTCAATCAGGAAAAACAATCTTTCGCCTTCACTTTGAAGAGTGAGCAGATCCTGCTGCTGTTTAAGGGTGAGACCGCTTTTTTCAGCCAGTTTATAGGATTTTAATGCTGCCGAGTCAAGGTTCTGCCAGAATTCGTCTTCAAGCTTTATATCTGCTTTTTTAACAATTTCTTCAAATTTGAGTCTGGCTTCTGCTTCAAGATCAGAAAAAGATGCTGAACCTATATCTTCGTAACTGTCAGTTTCACCCATGAAATAACCATCCTCATGCTGAAGAATTGAACGCAGCACGAACCTCCTCGTGCCTTCAACCATAACATCAAAAGAACCGTCCTCGTTAGTTTTAATGATACGCAATACTTTTACAAGTGATCCTATACGTGCGGGTTCGTTATCTTTTACAGGAATTATTCCAAACTCCTGATCAAGAGTACGCACGAATGCGATCATTTTTTTATATCTTTCTTCAAATATATGCAGAATATATTTTGCCGAAGGATATACAACCAACGGAAGCGGAAATAAAGGTACCATTTTACTCATAAATAAGAAGGGGAGTCAATCTCCCCTTAAGGATTACTTGCTTTCAGAAAATCTTTTTGCTGCTTCGTCCCAATTAATGGTATTAAACCAGTTGGCGACGTATTCATTTCTCTTATTCTGATATTTAAGATAATAAGCATGTTCCCAAACATCAATACCAAGAACAGGGGTGCCTTTTACTTCGGCAACATCCATCAGCGGGTTATCCTGATTAGGGGTTGATGAGACAACCAGTTTTCCTCCGGATACAACCAGCCATGCCCACCCTGAACCAAATCTGGTCATCGCTGCGTTTGAAAGCTTTTCCTTGAAATTATCAAAGCTATCGAAAGCTGCATTAATTGCATCACCAAGCGCACCGCCGGGAACTCCGCCGCCTGATGGTTTCATAATCTTCCAGAAGAGATCATGATTGTAGTGTCCGCCCCCGTTATTTCTTACCGCTGCGGGATATTTTGAAATGCCTGCCATAAGTTCGTGGAGCGAGAGGTTTTCCATCTCTGTTCCTGCAATGGCATTGTTCAGATTGTTTACATAAGCCTGGTGGTGCCTTGTATGGTGAATTTCCATTGTCATCTTATCAATAAAGGGCTCAAGAGCATCATACTGATAGGGAATTACGGTTAATTCATGTTTTGCCATCTTTGAATTCCTTTCGTTAAAACCTTTTAATTTATTTAAAGTACCGGTTGCAGCTTCTGCTTTTGAAGCAACTAAACCGATACCGAGTGCAGACAGGGAAGCAATAAACTTTCTCCTGTTCATTTTATACTCCGAACGAAGAACCGCATCCGCATGTTTTGGTCGCATTCGGATTGTTAAAAGTAAAACCTCTTCCGTTTAACCCGTCGGTAAAATCAAGTTCTGTTCCCATAAGATAGAACAGGCTTTTAGCGTCAACAAAAAGTTTTACGCCGTTATGCTCTATAACGGAATCAGCCGGTTTAGGTTCGGCATCAAAACCCATTGTGTAAGTTAAACCTGAGCAACCGCCTCCCTTTACCCCGACTCTGAGTCCGTGGTTTTCAGGGATGCTGTTTTCCATTTTAAGTCTTACAATCTGTTTTGCTGCTCTTTCCGATACCTTAACTTCCGGTTCCATTATGTTGGTTTCTGACATTTTATTCTCCTGAATTATAAAAATCGTAGTTATAAATTTAAAAAAATGAATTTACAATTTAACAGTCAGTTCCGGATTATTTACTCTCCATGATCTTGAATCAATCTGAAACAGTATTGCAGATGCTTCAAGTTTTCTTATTATCTCTACTGCAAGAGTTTCAGCTTCCGTTAACGATATCTTTAGATCGTAATAGTTGAAGTAAGACTTCACTGCGTGCTGAATATCTCTTAAAAATATATTCGACGCATGATATACGGGATAGTTG
>CAYPMQ010000428.1:0-2561 GCA_964411625.1 uncultured Ignavibacteriaceae bacterium | reverse complement strand
ACTGCAGGACGGTCACTACCGTACGCAGTAACCTTGGCAATCATCGGATCATAAAAAAGAGAAATATCAGAACCTGAGGTAAAACCTTCATCAACCCTGATACCTGGTCCTGAAGGTATTTTATGATGAGTTAATCTGCCGGTGCTTGGGGCAAAGTTATTGGATGGCTCCTCTGCGTAAATCCTGGCCTCAATAGCGTGACCCCTGATACAGAAATTTTCTTCACGCAGCGCAATAATTTCACCGTTGGCAATTCTGATCTGCATTTTTATCAAGTCAAGACCGGAGATCTGCTCAGTTACAGGGTGCTCAACCTGAATTCTCGTGTTCATTTCGAGAAAATAGAAGTTTCTGTTGCTGTCAAGAAGAAACTCAATAGTGCCTGCACTGTAATAACCGCATGCTTTAGCAGCATTGATTGCTGCGGTTGTGATTTTTTCCCGAAGTTTCTCATCTATTGATGCAGATGGAGCTTCCTCGATAATCTTCTGATGCCTTCTCTGTACAGAACACTCACGTTCAAATATATGATAGTAATTACCGTGTTTATCCGCCAGAATCTGTACCTCAATATGCTTGGGCTTTTCGATAAGTTTTTCGATATAAACTGAATCATCCCCGAATGATTTAAAAGCCTCTCTTTTTGCTGATTCAAAAGCGGAATCGAATTCACCAAGGTTATAAACCTTTTTCATTCCTTTTCCACCGCCGCCGGCAGATGCTTTAATCAGTACGGGAAACCCCATTGAAAGTGCAATTTCCTTGCCTTCTGAGAGACTGTTAACCGGTGTGAGTGTTCCCGGTACTATCGGGACATTATGTTTTGACATCAGATCACGAGCAGCAGTCTTACTGCCCATCATTCTGACAGACTGAGAAGATGGTCCTATGAAAATAAGATTTGCGTCTTCGACTGCTTTTATAAATTCGGCTCGTTCTGAGAGAAATCCGTAACCGGGATGAATGGCATCACATCCGGATTGTTTTGCAGTCTGAATTATTTTATCAATGTTCAGATAAGATTCGGATGAGGTACCCGCACCAATATTATAGCTCTCATCTGCCAGCAGTGTGTGAAGCGATCTTTTATCGGCATCAGAGAATACTGCCACCGCTTTAATACCCGATTACCGGCAGGTTCTGATAATCCTGACGGCAATTTCTCCGCGGTTGGCAATTAGTATCTTTCTTATCAAATTCAGTTATTGCTTATTTCTGCTATTGTCATTCCATCGCCGCCAAATTCCGGCGAGGCATAATAAAAATTAGTTATATTAGCATGCTCTGAAAGAATTTTCTTAACCAGTTTTTTGAGAACTCCGTTTCCCTTTCCGTGCAGGATTTCCACACGTCTGAGGCCGGCCGAATAAGCATCATCAAGAAATCGGATGACTTCAAATTCTATCTCTTCCGGTTTATATCCCCGAATATCGATTTTATATTTCAGGTCTAAATTATAATCAAACCTGGACTTTGATGCAGCTAATACTTCCTTTTTTCCGGCGGGTTCAAGCTCGTTCAGAGAAACACTTACTTTCAGAACACCGGTTGAAATAACGGCCTTTTTTGAATCGCTGTTCAACTCAACTATCGTCCCGAGTGTTTCAGTATCCCTGATTTTTACAGAATCACCATTTTCAAAATTATAAATATTTTTTCTGGAATCAATGGATTTTCCGAAAATATTTTTGCTTTGTTCATTAATATTTTCAAGATTCTTAAGCGCTTTCTTTACGGACTCTTTATCTGCTCCCTTTGACCTGATTTCCTTAATAGTTTCATGAATCAGTTTTTCAGAATCTTTTACCATTTTCCTGGCATCTTCACCTGCTTTTTCAAGGATTTTATTCTTTTCTTTTTTTATCTCGGCGTTTTTCTGTTCATAGAGCTGCTGTAATCCTGTCAGCCTTGTCCGTTCAATTTCTGCTTCCCTGAGCTTCTTTGATAACTCTGCTGACTTCTGTTCGAAATCCCTTAAGAGTCTTTCAATCGAATTAGTTTCTTTGCCTGCATGATCAGATGCTGCTTTTATGAATTGGTCACTGAAGCCGAGTCTGGATGCTATCTCTATTGCATAGCTTGAACCCGGTGTTCCCTGTCTGAATCTGTATGTGGGCTGTAAATTATGGAGATCAAACTCCATTGATGCATTAACTATTCCGGGATTTTCGTAAGGAAGAACTTTTAACTTTCCGAGATGCGTTGAGGCAAATACCCATGCTTTAGCTGAAGTTAGCTCCTCAATTACCTCCCTTGCAATGGCATAGCCTGAATCAGGTTCTGTGCCCGAACCAATCTCATCAAGTATTACCAGACTTGAATTATCGGCTTCCTCAAGGATTTTTCTGATATTTTTGAGATGAGATGAAAAAGTGCTTAGATCATCTTCAATCGACTGTGAATCACCTATATCAATCAGGAACCTGCTGAAAAAAACCATCCTGCTTCCTTCCGCAGCGGGGATATGGAATCCGGCAGCCACAAGCATGGAGAGGAGCCCGATTGCTTTAATAAGCACCGTTTTACCACCTGCGTTCGGACCAGTAATCAGAAGTGTCCGC
>CAYPMQ010000427.1:0-2572 GCA_964411625.1 uncultured Ignavibacteriaceae bacterium | reverse complement strand
TTCTGAACCTCTGAATAAAAAATATCGGCGCTGATAAGTTCAAGATCAGGAGCTTCGCCGGCATCAAACCGTGTCCGGGCGGCTTCATTCAGCTTTTTTGCAAGCTCAAGTTCCTCGTTTCTCAGTTTAATTAGAGTCACCGCATGAATTACATCGGTGTAACTTTTTTTAATATCCGCTTTAATCCTCCTGACTTCAGCCTGATATTTATATTCAAGTGCCGATATTTCGGAATTGATCCTGCCGAGCCTGTAAACAGTCTTCAGCGGGAAATCAAAATTCTGTGAAATACCCCACCGCTGTTCGGAAAATCCTGAGGGCAACTCATTTCCTATCCCTTCCTTAAACCAGAACAGTTCGGGAGATGGAAGCCCGAAAGATTTTTTATACATACCTTTCCGGGCATTTATCATCTCCAGAGTTTGTTTAAGCTGAGGATTTTTATTAACAGCCATTTCAATTGCTTTATCAACAGTTAGCATTGAATCGGCAGAAATACCTTTATTCTCATATTCCTCCTGTGCTGTTACGACCAGACAGAAGAGGAGAAAAAAGCCGAAAACTTTCATTAGCATTATATATTTATCTGTTTTTAATTGAATGGATTTGATTTAACTGAATCTAAAATAATGTTTGCCGGATATTATTAGAATACCAAAATGCAAAAAACTGCTTAATATGTATTCAGACTTAGTCAAAATAACTTTAAAGCGGGCTTATTCAGACAGTGATATAAATAGCCGGCCGAAGGTGCATTCTTTTTCGTTCTTTTGTGTTATTATTTCATTATACAGATTTAGGCTGACGGGGAATATTTTCCCTGCAGATTGCGAATAACCGTTTAACTTTCTTTAATTATGACGGACCCAAATTGATACGAACCTGCAAACTGTTAATTTTTCTTCTCATCTGGACCGCTCCTCTTTCAGGGCAGCCTCTTTTTGATACTTTGTACACATTCACGCTTAAGTCCGATTCACTCTTCCATATAAAGAATAATGATACACTGCTCATAACCGTAAATTCTGTTCCTTATTTCACGGGGAAAGGCTTGCAAGCCTCAAAACTGAACAAATATATTAATGAAAATTATGTCCATGATTACAAAGCAGTCCACAAACGGCTCGCTGCCAGAATTGACAGTATATTTGCAGCCGGCGGACCTGCATCTGATTTTTTCCTGAGCATCTATTCGGTTGATGTGATATATATGAACAGCAGAGTTGTTTCGTTTCTCAATACGGAATTTCTGAATGAAGGGGGTTTAAGCGGCAAATTTTATGTCATGGCTAAAAATGTTGAGCCTTCAACCGGTTTACCCGTATCAATTTATCACTTTGTGAAACAGAATAAGCTGAATGAATTCAGGCAGCTCGCAGAAAGAGAGTTCAGAAACCGCTGCTGCGGTGGTGACCAGACCCGCACATTTTCTGATTTGGGCTTTAACTTCAGGAACGACATTTTTTATTACCCCGTCTCTTTTATAGTCACCCCCGAAGGTATCGATTTTAACTACAACGAGGGTGAAATTGCCCCGCCTGAAATGGGCCTCTGTGAGTTTTTTATCCCCATGGAGCTTGTCCGTCATTTGTTTAATGAAAATGCATCCGTGAGGTGAAGGGGGGAACATAAATTTTATATTGAGAAATGATTATTCCATGCCTAAGACGAAAAAGCATATTGTGCTCAATTTTGGCAGCACAATAAGATATTTACGGAATCAGTTAAATATAACACAGGAGGAGCTCGCAGAGCGTGCAAAAATTACCGTTCTCAACAAGAACAAGCACCCGTTATATGAAAATAAGAACTTTTAATTCCAAATTCCCTCCTGATCTTACTTTTACGACTCACTCCGGAGTCGTTTCCCCGTTTTGATGAAATTGCTACTATTGTCTGAATCCTGCCGGAGTCAGTTACTTGCGTGTCCCCGGGATACTTTATGATAGCATAGAGTGGATTTACAATAAATTTCTCACCTTAATAAATTATTTGATGAAACACATTTATAAATCCTCAGGGGAGCACAATCGCCGATCCCGGAGGGATCAAAAAATACTAGCATAAAGAAGACCATAAAAACAGAGCCGACTCCGGATGGAGTCGTATAAATTAATTTAAATATTTTTTTATGGGGTACCTCCGCTCATTTGCCCCGTCATCTTTAGCAGACTATTGTGCAGTGAGCGGGCTGTGCAAGTGTGATTTTGCTTAAAAAGTGTGCCCGGGAGACCTTTCAGGTTTTATTGGTACGGAGGCAGAATACCTGTATTATTTGAATCAAAAAGACTTAACCTGAAAGGTCTTAAATTCAAAAACTCCACTGATGAAATGATTTTGAGCTATGAAATAGTAATAATGAAGTATAAAGGAATGTAAGTCTTACAGTTTTTTTAGTAAAAAATGAGGCAAAACCCTTTTTGTTGTAACCCGGAATGTTATCCCTGAGTAAGGCGGTATCATTTAGCGTCTGGGCGTTAAAGTTTTGGTGATTCCTTGTTTTTATTTTATGTAACAGTCCACACCCTTCAATAAAACTCCCTGCTCTAATGTCATATCAGTTACGTGAGAA
>CAYPMQ010000426.1:0-2577 GCA_964411625.1 uncultured Ignavibacteriaceae bacterium | reverse complement strand
GTGCATGCCGCCTTTCATCTGCTGATTTACCAGCTCTGAAACCAGATTGCCATTGATATCATAAACGCTGAGATTTACCGCTCCTTCACCGGGAACCGCGAATGAAATTGATGTGGCCGGGTTGAAAGGATTAGGATAGTTCTGGCTTAAGGAGAGACTTGATGGAACAATATCAACTTCAATTTCATTTGAGAGAGTGAATCTGCCGTCAAGATCAATCTGTTTCAGTCTGTATGTTACTTTTCCTGAGCTTACGTTCTGAACATTGTCTGTAAAGAAATAGCTCTGAGGTTCCTGTGTTGTGCCTTTTCCGTTTTTAAAACCTATTATTGTGAAATCGATTCCTTCAGTTTTTCTCTGAATCTCAAAACCGTAATTATTGATCTCTGTGGCGGTTGACCAGTTAAGCATCACCTGGTTGTTTGATGAGCTTGCCGTGAATGATGTCAGTTCAACAGGAAGGAACTGATAATATTTATTCATGGCAAGATTTACGTTTGTGAGCATTTCAGCTTCAGTTGCACCAAGACCAACTGCAATATAGAGCTGTACCGACTGGCCCGGGGCTATATTTACAACAGGTGTGCTTACCACACCGATAAGTCCGTCAACGCCGGATGTGAATGATGCATCTTTTGATTCCGAGCTCATGTAATCATAGAACATCGTATCGCTTACAGTGGCAATGTAGTCAAACATTCTCACATATGTACCGGGCCTGTTAATGAATCTGAAGCCGACATGCGAGCCGTCTTTGTAAATATCCAGAACATCATTTGCTGCAATGTACTTGCCAAGCTCATTGCCATAAACACCGGCTATCTGCGGCTGAATTTCAACTCCTATGCGTCCGCTCAGTGCGGTGTTTCCGGGATTCATCACTTCAAAAAGGACCACCATGTATGAGCCGTTATTCCAGCCATAAACCTTATTAGTCACTTTAACATTAGGGGGGAGATTTGAGGCGGTGTTATTAATTACGCCCATCACTTCGTGATCGCTGCTTAATGGTGAGGCAACGGTAACGGCGGCAGTTTCGGTGCCTGCATCCTGCTTGTAGTCAAATACTACACCCCTTGAAGTGCCAAACAGAACCGAAAGGCGGTCTATCTGCCTGGTTCCTGTTGCGGTGGGGGTTAGTATTCTGACACGTCCGAAGTTGTTAAGATTCACACCCAAGGTACCTGTACTGAATGACTGTGCAGTTACATCAAACATGAGTATCAAACTCAGAAAAATGGAAGAAAGAAAAAAGTGCAGCTTTTTCATTTGTTTTCCTTTTTGTTATTTGATTAGTGTCATTTTTCTTACAACTGAATTGCTTCCTGATGTGAGTCTGCAAAAATATGTTCCTGAAGTTAAGCCTGCGGCATTAAAGTTTACGTTGTATGAACCCGGTTCTTTCTCCTCATTCACCAGTTCAGATACCATATTCCCGAGAACATCAAAAACCTGAAGTTTAACATTTGAACGTGCATCAATGGTATAATTCAGAGTGGTTGAAGGGTTGAACGGATTAGGATAATTCTGCGAAAGTGTGAATCCTTCGGGAATACCTTTTTCATCGCCAACTGAAGTTAACTGATTGTATTTTGTTACTGCAGCTGAAAGATTTGTATTGAAGGCTGTTTCATCAGCTCCCACTGCTATGGCAAGCCAGAGTTCTGCTGATTCATTCGGATTAATAGATACTGCGGGAGCATTAAAAATTGAAACAGCTCCGTCGCCGCCGGCCAGATAAGACTGAGGTTCAACTTTGTTCATACTCATGTATCTGAAGAACATTGTATCAGCATCATTATTATAACCGTCATACCATTCAAAAGCAGTAAAAGAGGCAAGCGGTTTGTTAAGTAGTTTGTACCCAACCTGGAAAGTTTTATAAGTTTTGATCAGAGCATTTGCTGAGTCACATGAAACCCATTCATTACCGTAAGTACCTTCAATCTGGGGAATCATTTCCATTCCGATGAAGGCATTTAATGCACCTGTCTCTTTGTTTGTGATGGTCTGTTTGACCAGAACATACCCCATTCCTGTCCATCCGTAAACATTCATTCTGTGATGTATCTGGGGTGAATTACCGGCCAGTGTCATATTGGTGACATCAATTTCAAAATCACTCATCGTGGGGTTAGATACAAGTACCGGTAATATGAGCGTGTCAGAATCCATCCAGTAATCATAAACCGCCGTGCTGCTTATCCCGACAAGAATTGAAGAGCGGTCAATTTGCCTGACGGTGGCATCGGGTGCTGCAATTCTTAATCTGGCATAATTGCTCACGTTAGCTGTAATTGCTCCTGTTGAAAACTCTGCCTGTGCAAATATTTCAGGAGTTATTAATACTGTCAGCAATAACAGGGTAATTAGTTTTTTCATTTGATTTACCTCAGATTTATTTTGTTAAAGAAAATTATTGCCAGTGTATAAGTGCGGGCGGTATAAGAAGAAGCAGTGCAAGCAATGCGAGAATGCCCATTAGCGGCAGAGCCCACTTAGCCCATTTCTCATAAGGGACCTGAGCCATCGTAAGAGCCCCGATTGTTACTCCCGAGGTGGGGATGATGATATTGG
>CAYPMQ010000425.1:0-2590 GCA_964411625.1 uncultured Ignavibacteriaceae bacterium | reverse complement strand
GGTTAGGACATTTAATGCCAGACCCCGGCAAGTTTCATTTTCAGGAAAGTTGAATATGGCACCCCCGGAAACCGGATATTAAATAAAACACAAGGAGATCCTGATTTGATTTTATAACAAGCCGTTTTGATAATTCATGCTCAGTCAGAAGGTTTTGAGTATCTTTAAAAGTGAACGAAGGTGCAAAATGTGATTAATGACTCCGGGGAATAATTCACATACTGTTATTTTTACTTTCTCATTTATATTCACGGGGTATAAATCACTTAAACTTTACAAAGTAATAACAAGGCGATATCAAAATAATTTTAGATAGAGATTTTATTTTAGACTGATTTTAGATAAATTTAAAGTCTCTTAAAAATACAAGGTTTTAAATGCAGACAATATTGGTTACCGGCGGTGCGGGTTTTATAGGCTCTCACACTGTTAAACAGTTACTGAAAAACGACTATAAAGTGGTGGTTTTTGATAACCTCTTCAGGGGTCATGCCGAAGCTGTACCCGCAGGCGTTGATTTTGAAAAGGTTGATCTTCTTGATAAAAAAGGACTTAATGCGGCAGTTGCCGGATATAAAATTGATGCCGTGATCCATTTTGCGGCGCTTGCTTATGTGGGTGAATCTGTAACTGATCCCGGCTGGTATTACGAGGTAAATACTGCCGGAACTGTTAATCTTCTCAACGCAGTAACAAAAGCAGGAATAAACAAGGTCGTTTTTTCATCAACCTGCTCACTTTATGGTAATGCAGAACATATCCCCATCTCTGAAAGTGAATCTGTAAAACCGATTAACCCGTACGCAAAATCAAAATATTTTATTGAGCAGATTCTTTCTGATTTCCATTCAGCAGGCAAGCTTTCTTATATTCCTCTCAGATACTTTAACGCCGCCGGATGCTCACCCGATGGTGAAATAGGTGAAAGCCATGATCCGGAAACCCACCTGATCCCTCTCGTTATTCTGAATGCGCTCGGCAAAGGAAAACAGCTTAAAGTTTTCGGAGATGACTACGATACCCCTGACGGTACCTGCATCAGGGATTATATTCATGTTCTTGATCTGGCTGATGCACATCTGCTTGCGCTTGATCACCTCCTTAAAGGCGGTAAACCTGATGTCTTTAATCTCGGAACCGGCACAGGTTATAGCGTGCTTGAGGTAATCAAAAAGGTTGAGGAGATATCGGGACAAAAAGTGGATTATGTTGTAACGGGCAGGAGAGAGGGTGACCCCGCAGCTCTCGTTGCCGATAATAAAAAAGTAAAAGAAAAACTTGGGTGGAATCCCGTTTACGGCCTTGATGAAATAATCACACATGCCTTAAACTGGTACAGGAATCCTAAGTACTGAAATAAAATTTAACTAATTTGAATTCGGAAATTCAGGAGTTTATATGAAAGGTATTGTTCTTGCCGGCGGCTCCGGCTCGAGGCTTTACCCTATTACACAGGTTTACAGCAAGCAGCTTGCTTTAATTTATGACAAGCCGCTCATTTATTACCCCCTGTCTGTTCTGATGCTGGCTGAAATTAAAGATGTGCTGATTATTTCAAATGAAGAAACCATTCCGCTTTACCGGAAACTTTTCGGTGACGGAAGCCATCTGGGAATGAATATTGAGTATAAGCTTCAGCCCGCCCCCAACGGAATTGCCGAGTCATTCATTCTTGGCAAAGAATTTATCGGTAATGATTCCGTAACCCTTATACTTGGAGATAATATATTTTTTGGCGATCTTGAGTTCCTTTATAAAGCCGTAAAGGAAAACAAGGATGGTGCTACAATTTTCGGGTACAGAGTTACAGATCCTGAACGCTACGGTATTGTACAGTTTGATAAAACAGGTAAGGTTCTTTCAATCGAGGAAAAACCAAAACAGCCTAAATCAAATTACGCAGTGCCGGGCATCTACATTTATGATAATGAAGTCGTTTCTATATCAGAAAATCTCACCCCCTCTGATCGGGGTGAGCTCGAGATTACCGATGTGAATAATGTTTACCTCAGCAAAGGGAGTCTTAAGGTTGAAATTATCGGGCGTGGCGTAGCCTGGCTTGATACCGGAACACCTCAGGCGCTTCTTCAGGCTTCGAACTTCTTCGGGGTTATCGAAGAACGGCAGGGTCTTAAAGTTGCCTGCATTGAGGAGATTGCATTCACTAAGAATTTTATCTCAGAGACTGAGTTTGAGGCACTGATTGGAAGTATACCAAAATGTGCTTACAGGTCTTATCTTGAAAAAGTACTCGCAGATTACAGAGGAAATTAAACGGAGTTATTTTTGGAAATCATTAAAAAAGCTCTTGATGGTGTGATGCTGATTAAACCCGCCGTTTTTAATGACAACAGGGGTTATTTTTATGAGCATTACAGCAGCAAAAAACTGGAGTCACTCGGTATAAAATATGCTTTTGTTCAGGACAATCTCTCCCGTTCTGTTAAGAATACCGTGAGAGGTCTCCATTATCAGATAGGTGATAACGCTCAGGGGAAATTATGTCAGGTAATTTATGGCAGCGTTCTTGATGTTTGTGTTGATATCCGGTTCGGCTCACCCACTTTCGGGAAATATTATTCTGCTGAAC
>CAYPMQ010000424.1:0-2600 GCA_964411625.1 uncultured Ignavibacteriaceae bacterium | reverse complement strand
TGTTAATTCGTTTTGTTCGTGTTTCTTCCCGTTTATGCCGCCAATACAATAATCTGATCCTTTATAACTTAACCCGGGGTTCAGCAATCATAGCCGCGCCAAGGCATAACTGATCCTGATAAAAGACAGCGTACTGACCCGGGGCGATACCATAATCATTAGTCTCGAGCTGCACTCTGCCATAATCATCAGCAAGCCTTTCAACAGTGCATTTATATGACCTTGCACCGTGCCTTATCTTCACCCTCAGATTTTTGTTCTCAGGGAAACCTTCAAGAAACCAGTTGAAATTGGTGATAAAGAAATGATCCTTATCCTTTTCAATCAGCTCTTTGTTATTTGAAATGTAAATAATGTTATTGGGAGCGTCTTTGGCAACAACATACCAGGGACCTTTATTGAGCCCGATACCCTGACGCTGACCAATAGTGAAAAAGTAATAACCCTCATGTTTCCCCATCACATTACCTGTTTCAATATCAACAAGATTGCCAGGGCGGGTGCCTAGGTGCTGTTTAAGGAAATCCTTAAATTTGATTTGACCGAGAAAACAGATACCCTGCGAATCCTTTTTATCTTTTGTCGGCAGATCTGCCTCTGATGCTATGCGTCTTACCTCTTTTTTATCAACATCACCAAGCGGAAACATTGCACGTTTAAGCTGATCCTGTGAAAGATAGGAAAGGAAGTAAGTCTGGTCTTTAACGGCGTCGGGGGTAAGTCTCAGAGCATATCTTCCGTTTATCTCAGTTCTTGCGGCATAATGACCTGTGGCTATTCTCTCAAATGAATGATCAATTTTATCGTAAAACAGCCCGAACTTAATGAAAGCATTACAGAAAATATCAGGATTTGGGGTTCTGCCCGCTTCCACCTCTTTTATTGTGTAAGACACCACTTTATCCCAGTATTCATTCTGCATCGGGATTATCTGAAAAGGCACCTGAAGCCGGGAGCATACCTTTGATACATACTCAACATCCTCTTCCCAAGGGCAGTTGCCCAGAAAGGAAAATTCATCCTGCAGCCATATTTTAAGGTAAAATGCCGTGACATCATAACCCTGATCCCTAAGGATCTTAAGTGCCACAGAGCTATCCACACCCCCTGAAATTAATAAAGCAACTTTCATTATCTATTATTCTGATTAATCATGATTGTACTGTATGTAATATAACGGTATTACAAATTGATTTGTTCTCAAAGCAAAATTTAGTGATATTTATAAGCGTATTTCAAATCATTTCTGAAAAACCGAGGCTTAATGAAAGTTACAGATATATTAGCAAATGCAAAAGAACCGTTGATTAGTTTTGAGATCATCCCTCCGCAAAGAGGCGGTGATATCAAGAGCCTGCTCGCTGTTATTGAAGATGTCTCAGAGTACAAACCTCCGTTTATTGATATCACAAGTCATGCCGCAGAAATAATTTATGAAGAAACCCCCAAAGGGATCAGAAAAAGAGTTATAAGAAAGAGACCCGGCACACTTGGTATATGTGCACTTATTCAGAATAAATATAACATTGAGGCGGTGCCCCATATCCTATGCCGCAATTTTACCAGGGAGGAGACTGAAGATTTTCTGATCGAACTGAGTTATCTCGGGATCGAAAACCTCCTCGCGATTCAGGGTGACGATAAAGGTTTCGTGAAGGAGATTCCGCAGGGAAGAAGCACCAACGTATATGCAATTGACCTGGTAAAGCAGGTGGTTCAGATGAATAAAGGGAAATATCTTGAAGAAGAACTCCTCGATGCAAAACCTTCCAATTTCTGCATAGGAGTCAGTGGATATCCCGAAAAGCACTTTGCCGCCCCTAATCTTAAAACGGATATTAACCATACCAAAGCCAAACTCGCTGCGGGAGCAGACTATGTGGTAACTCAGATGTTTTTTGATAACAGTGCTTATTTCAGCTATGTAGATAAGATGCGGGAAACCGGTGTGACGGCACCCATCATTCCGGGACTTAAAATACTCTCACAGAAATCACACCTGACAATTCTGCCCAAAAACTTTTTCCTCAACATCCCTGAAGAACTCAGCGGAGAAATTCTTGAGGCTAAACCGGAACATGTTCTTGAAATAGGTGTAAACTGGGCAGCAAAGCAGGTGGAAGAATTAATTGACAGAGGCGTGCCGAGCATCCATTTTTATATAATGCAGTATTCAAAGCCGATTAAGATGCTTATGAACAAACTGAAGCTTCACGAGAAAAAATTTTTTGTGACTAAAAAATAATGTTAAAAGCTAAACTACCGAGAAGAAAAAAGCTTAACTGGGGAATAGCAGGTCTTGGCAATTTTGCCGAGCATACTTTTCTTCCTACTATTAACCTCGTTACGAGAGCCAAACTGGTTTCTGTTTACAGCAGGGATATCAACAGGGCAAAGAATTTCCTTCAGAACTCACCCGCTCAGAAGTGTTTTGATAATTACAACGATTTTCTCAACAGCGGAATAGACGCGGTTTATATCAGCAGTTCAAATGCCGATCATTACGGTCAGGTAATAGCTGCGGCAAAGGCAGGCAAGCATATTCTATGTGAAAAGCCGCTTGCAGTCACCTCAGAACAGGCACGTGAAATGGTTGAGAC
>CAYPMQ010000423.1:0-2605 GCA_964411625.1 uncultured Ignavibacteriaceae bacterium | reverse complement strand
GCGCCGTACAGACTTATGAAACCGGTTGAGTTCTTCCCGTATCTTTCTCAGAGTCCTCCAAAACTCGTACTGCTCGTAAACGGAAATGTGGTTGGTGAATGGGAAGGTGAGGAAGCAGATACAGATCTGGTGCTTAAGAAAATAACAGAATTAGAGTTGTAATGCAGTTTTTAATAAAAAAATATTATATATTCCGTATATCTAATTCTAATCTTAATGGCATCCAGAAAACTAATTTACATCAAAAACCGGATCGAGGAAATTAATTTAATTCACGATGCTCTCAATCAGTTAAAAGATGAATGGGGACTGGAAGAATCTGTTTCCGCGGATATTGTTGTTGCATTAGATGAACTTCTTGCAAATGCGATATACCATGCCTTTAAACAGAATGAACAGGAAGAAATAAAAATCGAATTTATAAAAGAAGATAGCGGAATCAGGATTGGTATAGAACACGGCGGAGTTCTGTTTGACCCAACCCGCAGAGAGGTTAAAAAAGCTGCGAGCACACTGAATGAAATAGAGATTGGAGGGCTTGGTATTTTACTTGTAAAAGAACTGATGGATATTTTTGAATACCAGGTTACTCCTGAAAAAAAGAATTTTATAACTTTAGTAAAACATGTGAGGTGATTTATGATTGTATCTGAGGTTATTAAAGACGGAATTAAAGTAGTTGGTCTTAACGGACGCCTTGATATCTCGACTCAGGATGCAGTGCAGGATAAAATTAACTCCCTGCTTGGTGACGGCTCAGCAAAAATTGTCATCGACTGCGCAGACCTTACCTTTATCTCGAGTGCGGGATTAAGAGTTTTCATGTCTGCACTTAAACAGGTTTCATCGTTTGATGGTAAATTAATAATATCCAGCCTGAATGATACTACAAGGAAAATTTTTGATATCACAGGTTATGATTCAGTTTTTAACATTGCAACTTCACTTGATGAAGCATTAAAACAGTTTTAGGTTTCAAATGGATTTTAAGACAGAAGAAAAAGAAAAATTCAGACTGATTTATCTCTCCGGAAGATGTGATCTGACAGATTTCGAGAAGTTTAATTCAGTCTTACAGGAATCAATTTCGGGAGACTACAAAGAAGTCCTGCTTGACTGCACTGACTTTGAATACATCAACAGTTCAGGACTTAAAGCGATTATTATGAATGCTAAAGCGTTCAAACAAAAAGGAGGCAATTTCTCGTTTGTAAATCTCGGGACAAATGTAGAAAAGGTATTTTCCATAACAGGGTACACTGACTTGTTTAAAATCTTTAAATCAACAGAAGAGGCATTAAAGTATCATGAAAAGTAGTGTGAAATTTCTTTTGATTTCACTCTCCTCGTTTATTGTTCTTATAATAATTTATTTTGCCATAAACTATTTTGCCCCGATAAATTCTGACAGACTTAATTTTGTTCATGCTTATTTTGCAAAAGCAGTTTATGAGTCGTTTGAAAAAACAATGAGTTCATACCCTGAGAATGAACGTGCACTGGTTGATATAAGGGTTTTGCTTGCTGAGCTTAGCGGTAATGAACGAACCTTCGCTGATAATATACTGAACACGCCTCCGAAGGAATTCGGTATAAAAACTCCGTTTTATTCAAAACAGAATGCTTATAATCTCGTAAGGCTTGATAATGTTAAGCTGAAAAACGGAGCCGAAACAGGAATACAATATCTTCCTGCACATGTCTGTTCAGATTTCGAAAAAATGATGGAAGCAATGTCTGCTGATCTTGGCAGAAGGTTGTATGCTGACAGCGGCTTCCGTTCAGCCGGAAGACAGGCTTATCTCTTTTTTAAGTATCTTACAACCGTTTATGACTATTCACTGAAAGAAAACTGCAAATGGATAGCCATGCCCGGTTACAGTGAACATGGAAGCCCGGTAAATACAGCAATAGATTTTGTTTCAGAGGAGGGTATTAATGGTTTTTCCGGATCACAGACTGCTGCAGATTTTGAACGGCTTGCTGAATTCAGATGGCTGAAAGAAAATGCAGCAAAATACAATTTCGTTTTATCCTATCCTTACAAAAATAAGGCCGGTATAAGCTATGAACCCTGGCACTGGCATTGGGAAAAAGCCAAATCAACTGAAAATGTAAATTCAGGCTCTTAGGATACTATTACTCATGATATATTCCCGCCGCGGAGAGATGCTATCTGCCGGGCGCCAATAATCACTTAACGTGATTTTTCAGATAATCACTGAACCCCGATCTTGTCATCTTAACTGATTCAGGTCCGCCTGATTCAAATGTAACAAGTTTTTCTGCCCCGTCCGATTCGGAGAAATATCCTTCCGGGGTGGAGTAAACAATTTTGTGCCCTTCAAAAATACCCGCTTTCAGTATCTCATTTCCAGTGTTAATATCATTAAAGCAGATTGTGCCATCCGCCGCACAAGATATTAGAATATTTTTACCAGGAATTATGGCCAATGAGTTAATTCTGCCGGTGTGACCCGTAATTTTCACAAGAATTTCCCGGGTTTCAAAATCCCGTATAAAAATGCTTCTGTCTTCACCAGCCGTAATAAGCTTTTTCCCATCCGGGGTAAACAACACTGCAGATATGCCACTCTTCTGATCT
>CAYPMQ010000422.1:0-2617 GCA_964411625.1 uncultured Ignavibacteriaceae bacterium | reverse complement strand
TATTGGAACATCAAAAGATTCTTCTTCGCAAATCAGGTCAGCAATTTCAAGAAATAAGTCTTCACCAAGGTGTGAAAAATGCCAGGGAACTTCATTGGTTTTGTTACCCATCCATTTTTCACTCAGCACCTCCCCGTTCTTATTAACGTAGTTTTCAACTTCTGCCCAGAATTCATCATAACTGAACCAGTTCCTGTCTGGAACAAATCCGGAACTGAAATTAACCTGATAGCTGAATTCATACCACCCACCGCTTTCTAAATCAGAGGCAAATTCCTTCCCTTCAGACCAAAATTTCTGCCAACCCAAAACTTCTCCCCCTTTACAGATCTCTCCGGGATTTCATGACCCGTTAATTTACCCTCCATATTTTTTGCTGTAAATTCTCCGGAGGGAGCGGATTTCAACTCAGCATATTTCGATACTGCTATTTTCAGAATATTGTAAAAATAATTTTCCTGCAGAATATCCTTAAAAGCATCGAGAATATCCTCCTGGTAAATCAGATGGTACCGGGATAGCTAAGATCAATTGGGTATCATATCCCGGAGCACCAGCCAAAAGTGGAAAATGTTTTCATTTTTGATCCTCAAAGCTTTTTTCACCCAGTCGTGCTTATCAAGCTGATCACGCAGCTTTCCCGCATCAGAATTGCTGAATACTTTCGCCTCAATGAGATATTAACTTAATTTCAGGTTCGGTAATCAGAATTACAACGTCGGGAGTCTCCTTGCTTTCGGGTTCATCGGGGAATTTATCAATGAAGTATTTCTCAACTCGTGATTCCTTTAAGCTGTACTCCGTCATGAAGATAATGTTATTGTTTTCCTTATCGGGTTTATAACCTGCGGAGTCATGAAACCGGGAATAAGCCTGAAGAAACTGTTCATATCCTTAAAATTATTGTAACAGATGATCTGAGGAAGAACAGTCCCCGTGTAAAATCTCTCTTTCCTGTTAATCGGAATGAGCGTGTTCAGGTTTTTTTAAGGTTATTCAGGTTTCTCCTCTTTTACTTCTGATATTCAATCAGATTTTTAATGAATTTATCAAATACTTTGCTTGACTGAGCCATTAAATCTTTACCAACTGACTCAGCATAAGTTTTTCCGCAAAATCCAAGTGTATGATCAATTAAATGATAGGTGAGGAATCCGTTATCATCATTTTGATAAAGTGTCCAAGTAACAGAGTAAATCGTTGCCAGCCCCTCAAGATCATCGTCTCCCTGGTTTTTGTCCATTGATTCAAATATAATTGCAAATTGCGGAGAATAATTTTTGTCATAAGAGAGCTTGTACTGAGATGATTTTACTATTTCATTTTTGAGAGAATAAAGAATGGATGCACCAACTCTGTCGCTGGTGTAATCCATGAGATAAATTAAGACTTTGGAATCGGTCTGAGCTTTCACTACAATAAGTGAAGAAAGGAAAATTATAACAGTGATAAACTTTAGGTTTTTCATCACAGCCCCATTAAGTTAAATAGATGATATCAAATTTAATCAAACTTTAATTTATTGTCAATTAGTGGAATTAAGTTACCGGTCTCACAGAGAAGTTTACGCATTAACGGCAACTGATCTCTGTTAATTATTTCACTCATTCCCCGCCCCGGGCGGTCAATCCAATTCATTCTTATCATGTAATTTCCCTGCAAAAGGGATCAATCACCCAATCTCTCCAATCATTCAATCCCAATCCAATCATCCCAATCATTCAATTACATTCTGATCATTCATTGATAAAAAGACAAACTCTGCCATTCTCTCCCCCCTTTTTCTTAAATTTACACTTCCCCTTTTATAAAATTATTTACAGATGCCCAATTACAAACTTGATATTTCTTATGACGGTGGTGAGTTCTGCGGATGGCAGATTCAGAAACAGGAAAATTCTGTTCAGGGAACAATCACCCGGGCACTGGAAATTCTCTTCAAACATAAAATCAATCTTATCGGGGCAGGCCGGACTGATGCAGGAGTTCACGCTCTGGGTCAGGCAGCTAATTTTTTATCGGAAACAGATATTGATCTTCCTCATCTGAAATACAAACTGAATGCAATTCTTCCGCAGAGTATTGCGGTAAAAAACATATCAATAGTACCTGATGATTTTAACGCAAGATTTTCGGCTAAAACAAGGGTGTATTATTACATTATAACGGGTGTCAAGTCTCCGTTTTTTTTCAAATACGCTGTTTATCAACATACACCGCTTAACATTAGTCTGCTAAATGAATATTCTGATATTCTGCCGGGAAGAAAAGATTTTGCTTCATTTACCAAGCAGTTTCATAAAAATGAATCGAATATCTGCGAAATTATTTCGGCACGGTGGAGGAGATCAGGAAGCTTTGTAATTTTCAGAATCGAAGCAAACAGGTTTCTTCACGGTATGGTAAGAACTATAGTAGGAACCCAGCTCCGGCTGCACAGAACCTCAGAGTCACCTGAAGTGTTCAGTAATATAACAGAAGGCAGAGACAGGATGCTTAGCGCTGCTTCGGCCCCTGCACACGGATTATATTTATACAAGGTGACATACTGATGAATGAATATGTATTTGAAAAAAAGATTTTGATAAAGGATGCGTTGATTGATGATTTATGGCTT
>CAYPMQ010000421.1:0-2634 GCA_964411625.1 uncultured Ignavibacteriaceae bacterium | reverse complement strand
AAAACGCGTTTCAAAAAAATCTGTGTAAATCCGTAAAATCTGCGTCAACTGCGGTCTAAACCGGTTTTACACCCATGTACAAGAAGCAGGGCACAAACAACAGTAAACAAAAAAAGGCTGCCCCGTTTTGTGAAGCAGCCTTTGAAAAACTATATCAGAAGGAAGGGAAAAGAGATTATCCCCTGATGAGTTTAAGCAATTCTTCCGTCTTTGCCTTCATGAGATTTTCATCATTGCGGGCTTCGACATTAAGACGGATTATTGGTTCAGTGTTTGACATTCTCAGGTTAAACCTCCACTCGGGATACTCGACACTGACGCCGTCGGTTTTATCAACTATACCGCCGGTGTAAATGGCTTCGATTTCTTTAATTTTTGCCGCCGGATCAGCAATCTTTGAATTAATTTCTCCTGAGCAGGGGTATTTTCTCATCATCTCGCCGACGAGCTGTGAAAGGGATTTGCCTTCTTCAGAAATGAGCTGCATGATCAGAACGAAGGGGATAAGCCCGCTGTCTGAATATGCATTATCACGGAAATAGTGATGTGCGGACATCTCACCGCCGTAAACTGCATTTTCTTTTCTCATAACCTGCTTGATGAAAGCATGCCCGCTGACTGACTGTACTGTTTTGCCGCCGTTTTCTGAAACAATCTCGAGAGTGTTCCAGGTCAGACGTGGGTCATGCACAATCTTTTCGCCGGGATGGGATTTAAGAATCGATTTGGCGAGGAGTCCTACTATATAATAACCTTCAATAAAATTACCGAATTCATCAAAGAAGAAGCACCTGTCATAATCGCCATCCCAGGCAACTCCCAAATCAGCTTTATGTTCTTTGATGGCGTTTATTGTCGGGATTCTGCTTTCTTCTATCATCGGGTTTGGCACACCGTTCGGGAAAGATGAATCGGGCTCATTAAAGAGCTTGATCATTGTAATGGGGAGCAGTTTTTCGAGTCTGTCAAGCATGGGCCCCACACAGCCATTGCCGGCATTTACAACCACTTTCATCGGCTTGATTTTGGCTGAGTCAAAGAAAGTGCCAACGTGCTTAATGAATTCGTCGGAGATATCCATTTTTGTAACGATGCCTTTTTTCTCTGCAACAGGATCAAAATCGTTATTCACAATCAGCTTTTCGACTTCATCAAGTCCTGAGTTATAGCCTACGGGAACCGAATCTTTTTTAACGAATTTCATTCCGTTATATTCTGGCGGGTTATGGCTTGCGGTGATCATGATTCCGCCGTCAGCATCAAGATATCTTGTCCCGAAATAGATCATTTCAGTGCCGCATAATCCGATATCTATGACATCAGTGCCGCTGTCGGTAAAACCATTAATGAGAGCAGCCGAGAGTTCTTCGGATGAGGAACGGACATCATGCCCGATAATCACTTTTTTGCATCCGAGAAGTTTAGTGAAGGATCTTCCTGTTTTGTAAGCGAGGTCAGAATTTAATTCAGTGGGTACGACACCCCTTACATCATAAGCTTTGAAAGAGGAAATTTTTGTCATTTACGGGTCTCCAAAAGAATTGTTAATTTTCGTTGCTGAAAAAAGATAAGTATACTATACAATTTAGCCATAGAAAACGGAAATCAGAAGAGAAGATTTTCTGAGTGCATCTATTTTTGATTAGCATATATTTATAAATAACATTAATTTGCATGATATTATTAAAAATCCGGAGATAACTATCGGCACTTTTGCTACAACTGCAACAAAAAAACATTTCACGAAATGTAATCACGCCAAATGCAACAGTTATTATTTCGTAGAATCGGATCAGGCACCGGGAGAACTTGGTTATCTCTGCCCTGATTGCGAAGCAAAGAGTTATGAATTTCATGTTGTGATGTGTTCAAGCTGCAAGACCGTCATAAACTTCATAGGAGCTCTTAAATCAGAAGAAAAAGTTGTTTTCACAATAGATAAATGTTCTCACTGTGTGGGTACAATTGAAGACGAATATGAAGTGGAGCCTCTGTACACAGCAGATTCATATATATAAATTTACCGTCCATCCCTTTACAAGTTGACTGAAGTAAAAGTGTTGTTGTTTTACATTGAATAACTCTTTTTATTTCATTAACTTACAGAGCTATATATTAATTATTTGAGGATAAAAATGCTGAGACACCCGGGTGTGGCCGGCAGAGCCGCTGCCACGCTTTTCACTGTGATTCTGTTATCCCTCACCATTCTTAACGCACAGCCGTTAAAAGACTATTATGGTTTGGATACAGTCAAAGCCGGAAAATTTGATACCGGAAGGATGTGGACCTTTGATTACCCGCCCACACAATATTTTTCAGAAGCTTACAACTTTACCCCCACTGAGGAGTGGTATTCAAACGTAAGAATGTCCGCACTTCGTTTTTCGAGTTATTGCTCCGCTTCTTTTGTCTCAGGTGACGGACTTGTAATGACAAACCATCACTGCGGAAGAGAGTCAATAACCGATGTCACAAAAGAGGGTGAAGATCTTCACAAAAACGGCTTCTGGGCTCCCACTCTTGAAGATGAGCGCAAGGTTCCGGGTCTCTTTGTCGATCAGTTGGTACATATCGAAGATGTAACCAAAAAAGTTCAGGACGCCATTGATGCAGGTAAAACCGATGCAGAAA
>CAYPMQ010000420.1:0-2675 GCA_964411625.1 uncultured Ignavibacteriaceae bacterium | reverse complement strand
GTTCTTACTTCCTGAGACCACAAAAAACAGTTCATTCGGCACCTCAAATGAAGAATAATTCCATTCTATTTTTTTCAGTATTTTACTGAATGAAGCTCCGTAAAATTCACTCATACCTTTCTTTTTACCCGTCAGAGACTGCGTGGGAAATGAAACAATCAGAAATTGAAACTCAAGACGGTCAAGGATTTCAGCGGTTACTCCTTTTTTCTGCTGTTCAAGACAGGGAAGGGTTTTAAGCAGAAAAATATACTGCGATGAAAATTTATCTTCTGTTTTTCCTGCTATTGATGAACAGAGGTATCTGCCGGGGAATCCGGTTTTTTCAAAATATCCCGAGAACAGATCAGTGAGATTGCTGTCGATATCAACCCCCAGATAATCCGGTTTTTCACCGGCAAAAAGGAGAGAATATGCAAAAGGATTTAATCCGCAGGCAAGATCAAAGACTTTTTCAAAGGGAGCAGCTGTTAATGTTATAATATTTTCTCTGATTGACGAATAATAAGGCAGTCTTTCAGAGGTGGAAGAATGCATCATGAGCAGAAGTTTTGTTTTTTCGGAGAGGTTCTCAGGCGTGATTTCATTTATCATTTCAGAAATCTTACCGTAATTAATGCCTGCCGAATATGCAGCGTAAACCTGATGCAGCTTGGTCTTAACGTATTTTTCGATGTCCCCAGGCTTTCTAAACCGCTTCTCACCCTCGGCAATGAGTGACCTGACAACATCGGAGTCAACATTTTTATATTTCTTTGAGGTTGTGACTGACTTATAAATTCTGTCAGAACCGGTGTTATCCAAGCTCTCCTCCCCTTATTTTTTCAATAAGTCTGGTATAGAATCTTAGGTTGTGTATTGAGGCAAGTCTGGCAGCAACGGGGTCTCCGGTATTAAAAAGATGATTTAGATAGCCCCTCGAAAATCGGGAGCAGGTAAGGCAGTCGCATCCCTCCTCAACCGGAGCCTGATCCTTAATAAATCTTTCATCACCTATGTAAACATAATCGTAGAAGTTTCCACTTTTAAGTGCATTGCCGTTAAAAACGAAAAGACGTTTGTGGCGGGCATCGCGGGTGGGTATTACGCAGTCAAATATATCATATCCCATCTGATAGGCATCCGTGAGGTTTTTAGGTTTGCCGATCCCGAGTCCATGAGCAGGGAACTGTTCAGGAATGAGTTCCGCGACCATATGCACTGCATCAATCAGGGTACCGCTTTCATTAATTGGCCAGCCGCCGAAACCATAACCGTCAAACCCCGTATCCAGAAGTTCCTCCGCACATCTTTTGCGGAGCTCATAATGGTCACCGCCCTGCACTATTGCAAAGAGAAGCGGTTTCCTTGATTTGTCTTTATAAGTGGCAGTAAGCTTGTTGTACTCCTTTTTACATCTTTTTGCCCAGTCAATAGTCAGTTTCACACTTTCTTCATGCTGTTCATAAGGAGCCGAGGGATGAGTGCAGTAATCAAGGCAATAGATAATATCGGCGCCGAGCTTAAGCTGGATCTGAATGCATTTTTCGGGTGTGAGTTCCCGTTTTTTATCTTCCCCGTCGAGTTTGTAGATGAATCCGTTTCTGGAAATTGCGCCGAATCCGCCGGAGTTTATAAACGAGTAAACCTGAAACCCTCCTGAATCAGAGAGAACGGGTTTATTCCATGAGATAAACTCATGAATTCTGCCTGCATTTTTAATTGTTGAGATGCCCGGTTTGCTCTGAAGATGTATCGTATTGATTACTATTCCCTCAACACCGCAGTTATCAAGATCAGAAGTGTCTAGCGATTTAACAAAGCCGCGGGTGGCATCAGGAAAGAAAACGGGAAAATTCAGTTCGCCCGAAAGCGTTTTCAGACTTTTAATCCTGTTCTTCTTCATTATCCTCCTCATTGGTAAATTTAGGATTATTGCCGGAAATTACAACGGTGATCTCCCCCTTGGGAGGACGGCTTCTGTAATGATCAATCAGTCCGGAAAGATTATTTCTGTTTATTTCTTCAAATTTTTTTGTGAGTTCAATACATACACAGGCAACCCTGTTTCCGAGAACTTCTTTTGCAGCTTCAAGACTTTTGACCAGTCTGAACTTTGACTCAAAGAATATAATTGAATGAGGGAGATCTTTCTCAGCTTCAAAGAATCGTCTGAGCTGCCCCGGTTTTCGCGGCGGAAAACCCTTAAAGGTGAATGATGAAAAAGGGAGTCCTGAGGCAATCAGAGCTGTAACGGGCGCACTTGCCCCCGGCAGAACTTCGATTTCAATTTCTTCCTCCCGCGCCTTAGAGATCAGTCTGTAACCAGGATCACTCACACCCGGTGTGCCCGCATCAGTAAGGAGCGCAACGGAACTGCCGTTTTTTAAACGTTCAATTACATATCCGCTCATCTTCTCTTCATTCTGATCACGGTACGAGTAGATTTTTGAGGGGTATGGAATGTCAAGTTTCTGAAGCAGCATTTTAGTTACACGTGTATCCTCGCTTGCTATTTCATCCACTTCTCTGAGAACCCTCAGTGCCCTGATAGTTATATCTTCCATATTCCCGATTGGTGTGGCGATTATATAAAGCTTACTCATAAGCAGGGCTCAGGAGACAGGAAACAGGAGACAGGAAACAGGAGACAGGAAACAGGATACAGGATACAGGAGACAGGAAACAGGATACTG
>CAYPMQ010000419.1:0-2686 GCA_964411625.1 uncultured Ignavibacteriaceae bacterium | reverse complement strand
GTCTAAACTCGTAACCGTTTTTATGCCATATAACGGTGAAGCTCACACTGAAGACTCGGTGAAGGGTTTTCTCTATTCGGGTCTCGTGGATAGAGTATACCTTCTGAGTTCACAAGCAGGACTGCCGGAAATTGAGGGCGGTGAAATCATTCAGATTTCCGACCTCTTTTCATCTGAAACAATAAGCACAATAAATTCAAAAACTACGACCAAATACGCTCTTTTCCTTAAAAAAGACACCATTCTTGAACTTGGCCAGTTTGCAATTGAACGTTTTGCCGGCATTGCAGATACAACAGGCGCAGGCCTTGTCTATTCTGACTATAATGAGATTGACGAACACGGTGCCAACCCGCATCCTGTTATCGAATATCAGCAGGGCAGCCTCAGGGATGATTTTAATTTCGGTTACATAATGTTCTTCGCAAAAGAAGCGCTTGAGTATGCACTCTCAATTCCCCTTAAAAAATCTTACACCTATGCCGGATTGTATGATATCAGGCTTAAACTCAGCATTAAATACTCAATCGTCAGAATCGGCGAATCTTTGTATTCATGCGGTGAAAGCGACAGAAGAAGATCAGGCGAAAAGCAATTTGATTATGTTGATCCGAAAAACCGCACCGTGCAGATCGAAATGGAAGATGCTGTAACTGATTATCTTGAGAGAGCCGGCGCCGCTGTTAAGCCTCCTTTCCGGGAAGTGGATTTCAGCAAAGAGAATTTTGAATTCGAAGCCTCGGTCATTATTCCCGTCAGAAACAGATCAAAGACAATTGCTAACGCTATAGAATCAGCAATCAAACAGAAAACCAATTTCCCGTTCAATGTTATTGTAGTTGATAACCACTCAACAGATGGTACCACGGCAAGAATCGAAATTTACGCAAAAGCCAATGACAAGGTTATCCACCTGATCCCGGGCAGAAAAGATCTGGGAATAGGCGGCTGCTGGAATCTTGCAGTTCACCATTCAAAGTGCGGTAAATTTGCTGTTCAGCTTGACTCTGATGATCTTTATGCAGACGAGAACACTCTGCAGAGTATTGTTGATAAATTCTACGAAGATAAGTGCGCAATGGTTATCGGTTCATATAAGATGACCAATTTTATGCTTGAAGAAATTCCTCCCGGCATAATTGATCACAGGGAGTGGACTGATGACAACGGAGCTAACAACGCGCTCAGAATAAACGGTCTTGGCGCTCCGAGAGCATTTTATACACCGGTTCTGCGTAAGATTAAAATCCCCAACGTCAGTTACGGAGAAGATTATGCGGTAGGTCTCGCAATTTCACGCACTTACAAAATCGGAAGAATTTACCATCCTGTTTATCTTTGCAGAAGATGGGAAGGCAACTCTGATGCATCGCTCTCAATTGCGCAGGTTAACAATCACAATTTCTACAAAGATAAGATCCGTACCTTTGAATTCCTTGCCCGTCTCAGAAAGAACGGCAGGTAAATATATTAAATATCCTTAATACGGCAGGTCATTCTCCTGCCGTTTTTTGTTTGCTGTCTATGCACTTTTTTCAGACCCGGAACATTTTAATGGTATTATGAAAAACTGGAGAAAACTCAGAAGAACGGTTTTATCTGTTCCTGCAAATAATCTTAAGATGATCGGAAAGGCTGCAGTACTCAATTCTGATATTGTGATGCTTGATCTTGAGGATTCGGTACCGGTTACTCAAAAAGATGAGGCAAGAGATACGGCAGTAAAAGCACTTTTATCAGGAGTACTGAGCAGCAAGACAATTTCAGTAAGAATTAACCCCGTAAACTCTCCGCATATTTATAAAGACATTATTTCACTCGTGAAAGAATGCGCAGGAATTATAGAATCGGTAGTGATTCCTAAAACTGATAATGCGGCAGATATCCACTTCACAGAAAGACTTATTACATCCGTTCTTGCAGATTCAGGATCACAGGAGAAAATATTTATCGAGCCTTCGATAGAATCTGCCGAGGGACTTGAGAATATCTCAGCCATAGCTAAAGCCTCTGATCTGAATATCAGCCTGGTATTCGGGATTGCTGATTTTACAGCATCAACCGGGGGGAGACTGGTATCTGTATCCGGACATGGTGAAAACGATGAGCTTGTATACCCGGGTCATCGTTACCATTATGTAATGAGCAGAATTGTCAGTGCGGCACGGGCTAACGGATTATACCCGATAGACGCCCCCTTTGGTAATTTCAGGGATGATGAGGGACTTCGCAAAAGCTGTCTTACTGCATCCGCTCTTGGGTTTGAAGGGAAATGGGTGATTCATCCCGGTCAGATTGAAACGGTAAACGGAAGCTTCTCTCCTTCAGTGGAAGAGATTGAGCGGGCTGATGCTATTATAGAAGCCTATAATACTGCGGGTCATAGCAAGGCCGGGTCTGTGCAGTTAGGAGGCAGAATGATTGACGGTGCCACTTTCAGACTTGCTAAACTTGTTCACGAAAAAGCGGAGCTGATGAAAAATGTCTGAATATTTTGCATTTCCCCTGTTCGTTACATTCTTATTATCAGGAATTACATATTCACAGATACAGCTTCGCAGTGCCGGTGTTTATGCCGGATTTGGTTCTCTGCAGGGTAATTCAAGTGCAGTGACCTCCTATGGATTATCTGCCAATCTTGATGCTGACCTGTGGTTTACCGATGAATTCTTTTTCCGTGTTTCTG
>CAYPMQ010000418.1:0-2696 GCA_964411625.1 uncultured Ignavibacteriaceae bacterium | reverse complement strand
ATTTCACAGAAACACCGAATGAGAATTTATCAGTCAGCATTCTTGAGTAACTTAATGAAAGTGCCATAGCGTTTGAATTAAAATCACCGAGAACCTCATAAACCTTCTGCCCGGAGATTCTCCTCGTTTTTGCCATGGTGCCGAAATCAAGGGCAACCAGCCCCAGACCGAAAACACCCATGGGCGAGTTGATTGAGTAGCTTGCCGCATAATGTTTGATATCGGCAAACCAGCTTGAATATGAAGCACTGAATGAATGTGTCTGCCGGGTGAACCCCAGAGCAGCAGGATTGGAGAATACCGCAGAAGAATTTAAGTCGGGAATCGTAACTGAGGCCTCTCCTAAAGCAGCGCTTCTGGCTGTGACCGGTAATTGCAGAAAAACGAAACCTGCAGTGGCTGTTTTTCTGAAATCCTGAGCCCAACCCAGGGCACCGGTAAGAATCAATAATAAAAGTAATTTAGATTTCATTTTCAATTTCTTCTTATGTTTATCTTACAATCGCAAATTTACCGGTGTGCTTTCCGTACTGTGAATCAACCTGAAAGATATAAACGCCGCTTTCAACAAACTGGCCGTAATCTGTAACCTGATTCCATGTTACTATACCACCGGTTGTTGATGTGACTTCAATAGTCTTTACAAGATCTCCTCTCAGCGTGTAAATTCTTACCGTGCTTGGATTAGGAACGTTTATAAACTGTATCTGGTCTGATTCTCCCGGCTGTGATGAACCTTCGCCTATGACAAACGGATTCGGAACTACAAGTACCTGATCAACCGATTTGGGTGCCGGCAGTGTTGCAAGGAACGGAGAGGTCATCCTGTTTGCGAATATTGATGATTCTCTCGGCGGTACCCTGTTACTGTTTGTTTCAGGGAAAATTGCAGCAGGATTTATCGGCCATGAGGCTTTTCCGGTATCATAAGCCGTAATAGAATAATAGTAGCCTGTTCCGATCTGAACAGTTGAATCGATAAACACATACTTACCGGTTGCGGCATCATAATAGGCAGGATCGCCTTTTTTAATTTCTCCTATCATTTCCCAGGGTCCGATAGGCAGGAAGTCAGATCTGTATAATCTGTAACCTGCGAGATCGAGTGTGCCATCATCGGGATCGGAAATGCCTTCGGTTTCAGTGCCCCATTTAATGGTGTTTGCCACTATCTTCCGGGAGCCTTCATAGAAATTAACTTCAAATTTAGGAGCTGCAGGCGGATCAGGATGATCAAATCCGTTATCATAAGTCAGCTGTGCTCTTTTGAATGATGGCTCAAATCCTTTTCTGTAGCTTTCCTGGAAAATTGTGTTGGGGCCTATGTTCCTGTCAAGCGCAAATTTGTAATCCATACCGTCAACAATCTCTGCATAAGAGAGTCTGATACTGTCACCGGGAGCAAGTGTCCATGGGCCCAGTGACATCAATGACCATTTTCTTGATTTCTCAACAAAATTGGTATCAATTACGTTATTCGGGAATCTGACAAATCTGTAAGCTGAAGAAGGGTTCTTAACAACATTATACCTTGCATCAAGTGTACCCGAAACGCCCGTAAACGGACCGCTCAGATCAAGTGAGTTATCAGCCTGAGACCATCCTACCTTCTGCTGATCAACTCTTGTTGCTATGCCGGTGCTGTCAGGCGAAGCATAAAGTAGTTTCATTCCTACGTAACCGGGAGCAAGCCATTCACCCTGAGGTGCTCCGTTGATTACTCTTCCCAGTGAATTTGAGAATCCGTAATTGGTATTCTCTCCATAAAAAAGTTTGTTAGGATTGCTGTACTGAATCTTGGTATTTCTTGCCCCCTGTGTTTCCTGCGGGAAAAGAACTTTCCATGATCTGGAGTTGACCTGAAGGCCATAGCTCAGCAGAATATGAATGCTGTACAGAGTATCGGTAATGTTTTTAGCAGGATACCTGGCTTTCAGTTCATCGGAGATGTTTTTAATGACAAAGTCATATATAATATAAGTCTCATCATGTCTTGAACCGCTCCACATATGAACATTACGTGAAACTCGTATGGGAAGCTGTGTCTCGATCTCTGAAGCCGTAAAGTAGTTGGGGTTATACTCCCAGACAGTTCTGATTAAATCTTCACCGGTTTTTTTATTTGTCTGCAGCCAGTTGTTTGCGCCGTTTGGGTAAACCTTTCTGTGTTCTGCAACCCTGTATTTTGCAGTGGGCTCATCAGCCACTGTTGAACCGTACATTGCCCAGTCTTCAACCGCAAGAACGGTATCGCGGTCTCTTTTGGCTGCTATCCAGAAACCACCTGTTACCATGTGGCTGGGTGCACCGCCGATATCGTCACCTACCCAGGCGGGATCAAATCCCGGCCAGTCAAGAGAAGGTCCGGTCTGAGCCCAGTTATTGTAGGCAGGTCCTGATTTAGCGTATGAAAGTGTGTGCCATATTATGCCCCTGTTAAAAATAAGGAGGGGCGACTCAACAAGCTGGGCACTCAAATCTGCCTGCATAAGTAAAATTAAAGCAAAAATTGCAGTTGTTGTTTTTTTCATTTTATTTTTCAATCTCATATTTATCTGTACCGCTGTTTGAATTAAAAGCCAACGCCGAGTGTGAAGAATACCTGTCTCGGAACATTTCTGTATGCCTTATAGAATGCCGAAATGTAGCTGATTCTTGCAGGGTCATTTCCCGGCTCTTCGATTGTGGTTCCGTAC
>CAYPMQ010000417.1:0-2709 GCA_964411625.1 uncultured Ignavibacteriaceae bacterium | reverse complement strand
AGTTTCAGTCTTGCTTTAATTCCGTCAAATACCTCCTGAGGTGAAAAATTTCCTGAATTAATTGACATCAGAACGGGGTAATCAAACTTCAGAAGAAGTGCTCCCTCGGCTAATACGACAATAACCATAAGGATAAGGGAAATGAAAAGCCAGCCTTCGTTTTTTAACGAGAGTTTCGATGTAATTACATAGAGAATAAGGGATACAAAGAAAACCGGAAGAAAGATTGCATTGAGTGATAATACAGGAAAAATAATCTGGAATACAGGCGGCAACTGTGTGATGTTGAATCCTTGTCTGAGTACAAGTTCACTCCCCGGTTCAAAAAGCCGGTAGAGTGTAATAAATTTTGCAAAATATGTACCGCTCCACAATATGCCGGAACCGGCGGTCAGAAATAAAAAAATTTTTGAAAGAATATTTTCTTTTTGCATAATTACCGAATTAGTTTTTCCAAAAATAGCAAAAATTATGAACATAGCTTCAATCGACATCGGATCTAATACCGTTCTTTTACTTATATCGGAAGTTAATCTCCGTGAAAAAACTCTGAAAGCACTCCGGAACGAATACAGAATTCCAAGGCTTGGCGGAAATCTGAAACGGGGTGAATCAATCAGCAGTGAAAAAATTTCCGAACTGCTCAGTATAATCAGACAGTACAGGGAAATTATTGACAGCTATAATTGTTCCGTGATACTTTCTGTAGGCACAAACGCACTCAGGATCGCCTCAAACACCAAAGAAATCATTGAGATTATTAAACAGGAAACCGGAATTGTAACAGAGGTTATTTCCGGAGATACTGAAGCAAGATATTCTTACCTTGGAGCATCAGCAGAGTATCCTCATGACTGCAACACCCTGGTGATAGATATAGGCGGCGGGAGTACAGAACTGACCATAGGCAACGGTCAGAAAATACATTTTTCAAAGAGTTTTCAGATTGGCGTGGTATCATTGAATGATATGTTTTCACATAATATCTCTGATGCTGAAATTCTCAGAAAAAAGATGAAAGAATATTCTGATTCAGTCTTCAGTGAGATTTTTGATAAAAATATTGAAATAGGACGTGCAATTTCTATTGGCGGAACACCCACGACACTTTACACAATAATAAACAGACTGCCCGTGTTTAATGAATCGGAGATTCACGGTAATCGGGTATCAAAGCAGGAACTATCCGTATGCACTAATGAACTCATCACACTGACACCTCAGGAAATTATTAAAAAATATCCTGCCGTTACGAGAGGCCGCGAAGATGTAATAACTGCAGGAGCAGTAATAATGGAAAGTCTTCTGGAGGGACTTAAACTGGGATCATTTCTTGTCAGTACAAAAGGTATCAGATACGGTGTTGTGTATGATTACATCTTCAGGAGTACTGATAAGTATTCTGCATAAGCGTATCAGCCAGAAATTCATCATCATTTCTCAGGGGATAGTCAAGAGTGTAGTGTAATCCCCTGCTTTCTTTTCTTGTCTGAGCCGCTTTAATGATCAGATGCGCACAGGTAATCAGGTTTCTGAGTTCTATCAGGCTGTCAAACACCTTGGTTTTTTTGTAAAATTCTTCAGTTTCATTATATAAAATCTGAACTCTTCTGGCAGCAAATTCCAGTCTGAGGTCAGAGCGGACAATCCCGACATAATCCCACATAAGCTGCTTTATCTCTTTGATTCCGTGCGTTATAAGCACTTTTTCATCAGCAGTAAGGGTTCCTGAATCATCCCATTCAGGAATATCTGCAGGAATTACTGCAGGTTCTCTGATAGCCGATCTGATTGACTCAACTGCCCTGTGTGAGAAAACAAGTGCCTCAAGAAGTGAATTGCTTGCCAGACGGTTGGCACCGTGTACACCTGTCATTGAAACCTCACCAATAGCGTAAAGCTGCTTAAGTGATGTGGCAGAATTTTCATTAACCACAACTCCCCCGCATGCATAATGTGCGGCCGGAACAACGGGAATCATTTCTTTTGTGATATCAACGCCTGATCTGAGACAGTGACTATAAATGTTAGGAAAATGATCAATAATTACATTTGCGGTTTTATGGGTAAGATCAAGAAGCACAAAATCATCACCCCTCTTTTTCAGTTCGGTATCTATTGCCCGTGCAACAATATCTCTCGGAGCAAGCTCTTTTCTCGAATCATACTTCTCCATAAATGCCTCACCCGAAGTATTCCTTAATATTCCGCCAAAGCCCCTAACCGCTTCACTTATCAGAAATGACTGGGAACTCTTACCGCTGATTGAATTGTCGTAAAATGAGGTCGGGTGAAATTGTATAAACTCCATATTACCCACTTTGGCCCCGGCGCGGTAAGCCATTGCGAATCCGTCACCTGTCGCAATTACCGGATTAGTTGTATGAAGATAAACCTGACCGAGTCCTCCTGTTGCGAGAATTGTAACTCCTGCGATAATTTTTATCACCTTTGATTCACTTTTATCAAGTGCGTAGGCTCCGAAACAATGCCGGGAATTAATGGGAGATTTACGCAGATTGGTAATGTTGTGTTCTGTTATCAGATCAATTGCCAGAGTATCCTCAAGTATCTGAATATTCTTTTTTGAAGATACAGTTTCGATCAAAGCTCTTTCCACTTCTTTTCCTGTCAGATATTTTGAATGCACTATGCGGTTGTAAGAATGTCATCCCTCTCGTACAAGATCAAGCCTTCAATCCTTTTTCG
>CAYPMQ010000416.1:0-2720 GCA_964411625.1 uncultured Ignavibacteriaceae bacterium | reverse complement strand
TTTCAACCCTGATTCTGATCCGATTGAATATCGGAAAGATAATATCGAAATTACAGGTGATGTTATTACCTACAGGGTATCTGGTGAGAAAATAACAGTAGTTGATATACCACCGGGATACGCACATAATATCACTAACATTGGTAATACAGATCTGATTACACTTTTTTGGGCAAACGAGATTTTTGATGCAGAAAATCCGGATACTTTTTTACTGGAAGTTTAATTTAGCTAAGAATTAATCGAATATTATCTGATGAAAAAAATTAAAATAATGACGGTGGTTGGCACCCGGCCGGAAATAATAAGATTATCAAGAGTAATTGCAAGACTTGATAACGAGCCGGCCGTTGAACATATTCTCGTGCATACAGGGCAAAACTATGATTATGAACTGAATGAAGTGTTTTTCAAAGATCTCGAGCTCAGAAAACCTGATTATTTTCTTAACTCTGCCGGTGGGAATGCAACAATTACGGCGGGCAATGTTCTCGTAAAAATTGATCCCGTACTTGAGAATGTTAATCCTGATGCCTTTCTTGTATTAGGTGACACTAACAGTTGCCTTTGTGCTATTGCTGCTAAAAAGCGGCATATACCCGTATTTCATATGGAAGCGGGTAACAGATGCTTTGATCAGAGAGTGCCTGAGGAGACTAACAGAAAAATTGTTGACCATGTTGCGGATATTAATCTTACTTACAGTGATATTGCAAGAGAATATCTGATTCGAGAAGGATTACCCGCAGACCGAATCATTAAAACCGGCAGCCCCATGTTTGAAGTGCTAAATCATTTCAAAGGGAAAATTGAGCAGTCGCAAATCCTTGACGAACTTGGACTCGAAAAACATAAGTATTTTCTTATTTCCTCACACCGTGAAGAAAATGTATCAACGGAAAGATACAAAGGGTTTGAAAAATTACTGAATCTTCTGGCGGAAACCTATAATCTTCCCGTGATCGTTTACACACACCCCAGAACAAGGAAAATGATTGAAGAGAACGGAAGTGTATTTAATCCGTTGGTAAAACTCATGAAACCTATGGGTTTTATTGACTATAATTTTCTTCAGATAAATGCAAAGGCAGTTCTTTCTGATTCAGGTACCATCTCTGAGGAATCTTCGATTCTAAATTTTCCGGCACTGAATATTCGTGAAGCGCATGAAAGACCGGAAGCAATGGAAGAAGCTTCTGTAATGATGGTAGGCTATAACACTGAACGCATTATGCAGGCTTTGAAAGTTCTTGAAACCCAGGAAACAGGATTAAAAAGAACCCTCCGTCAGGTTAATGACTACAGCATGCCTAATGTTTCTGAAAAGGTTTTAAGGGTAATTATCTCATATACTGATTATATTAAAAGAGTTGTATGGCAATCAGTTTAACTGAAAAAATCAAAACACATCTCTTTAATATACCAGGCTTCAGAACAAATCGAAAAATTATTATTTTTGAAACTGATGACTGGGGATCAATTAGGATGCCATCAAAAGAAGTCTTTGAATATCTCCTGCGCAAAGGATACCCTGTGGATAAATGTCCTTATAATTCAAATGATTGTCTGGAAAGTAATGAGGATGTTGAAGATTTAATGCATGTTCTTGATTCGGTGAAGGACTTTAATAATAATCCGGCAATTTTCACAATGAACCAGATTGTTGCAAATCCTGATTTTGAGAAAATAAAACAATCGGAATTCAGGCAATACTACTATGAGCCTTTTACTGAGACTCTTAAAAAATACCCGAATCATGATAATGTTATGAATTTATATGATCAGGGAATTAAAAGTAAATTATTTTCTATGCAGTTTCACGGTCGGGAACATGTAAATATTTCAAATTGGATGAAAGCCCTTAAAGATCCTGAGAACATCATAATCAAAGAAATTTTTCAATTGGGCATGTTTTCAGCACATATAAGAGAGGACAGCAGAAATCATCATGAATTTTTAGATGCGTTTGGCACTCATTTTCAAGATGATCAAAAAAATCTGAATATCATTATTGATAGCGGGTTAGAACTTTTCAGGCTAATATGGAATAGAAAGCCTCAGTCTTTTATAGCCCCATGTTATATTTGGCCTCAAGAGGTTAGTGCCATTCTTTCAGATTGTGGAATACGAACACTGCAGTCAGGAAGAGCACATTTGGTACCCAAAATAAATTCACCGGGAGATTATAATATCATAAGGATATACACTGGTCTTGTTAACAAATATGGCCAAAAATACACTCTGAGGAATAGCTATTTTGAACCTGCATCAAATGAAAATGACGATTGGGTAGATACCTGTTTGTTTGAAATTAATTCTGCTTTTTTCTGGAATAAGCCGGCAATAATAAGTTCACACAGATTGAACTATATAGGTTCGATAAATAGAAAAAATAGAGAACAGAACTTAAGAATGTTAAAAAGGTTACTACAAACAATAACTAAAAAATGGGTTAATGCAGAATTCATGTCTTCTGATTATTTTGCTGAAACTATTTTTCTGAATGGAAAAATCTGATGTGTGGCATATCAGGAATAATTGATACAACAGGTCGCTTGACCAGGGAAGACCTTAATGGAATGATAAACACTCTTTCACATAGAGGCCCGGATAATTTAGCTACACATGTAATAAAAGATGATAATAGCTTTATTGGACTTGGACATGCGAGATTATCAATCATCGATTTGTCACCTTCAGGAAATCAGCCGGGGCGATCA
>CAYPMQ010000415.1:0-2733 GCA_964411625.1 uncultured Ignavibacteriaceae bacterium | reverse complement strand
GCGCTGTAATTATTCTGACCTTAGGCTGCACTCCGGGAGTGGTTTCAAGTGTGAAATTAAGCCTGTTTGAAATAAGTCCAGAAAGGAGTGCTCCGATGAGTACCCCGGCAACTTCAAACACGAGCCATGATTTAAGTGGGTTTCCCGGATGCTCGGTTTTGTATTCTTTGTAAAATTCAGCCGAATTTGTATGGGCGGGAGCAACTGTCTCAACAGCAGCAATTACTCCGCTTTTAACTGCCCCGCTGGCACCAAGTCCCCTGCCGGTAATATAAATTGTAGCAAGAAGAAGGAGCCCCAGGAAAAATCCAGCCAGGTAAGGGTTCATATATTTAGTTTCCATTTCAGACTCTGCTTTCAGAAATATTTTCAGTGTTAACAGTTGTATCTTTTGAAGATTCTTCATCATGAAGATTCTCATAACCGGTTATCATTGCATTCAGATTTGATGTTACGGATTCACCGGTTGTAATCAGGTAAAGATGAACAATAATGAAAGCAACGAGCAAAAATGCTCCTATTGTGTGCAATATTGCGATCGGGGCTAAAGAATCGATGTTGAGCGCCTCGATCTTTGTGCTCCTGGGATACCTGTAATACAGATAAAGCAAACCGGTACTTACCATAACGGGAATAACCAGAAGCTTCAGACCAAGATAAGTAAGGCGCTGTAGAGGATTAAGCTTGCTCAGTGTTGTTTTCTTAAACGGGTGCGGTGCGCCTTTAAATATTCCCAGCAGGTAAAAATTAATCTGTCCTTTCAGATTTTCAAAAGTTGGCAGATATTGTCTCCACTCACCGGTCGTAAAATGCCAGAAGATAGCAAATACAATCAGTACAATAAGCATGATTGCTGCCACATTATGATACTTTACTGCACTCTCAAATCCGAAAAAACTGAATGATCCGTGAATTTCAAAACCCGTTACAGCGAGAAAAATGATGAGCACTGACTGAGTCCAGTGCCAGAATCTCTCGAATCCTTTATATATCAAAACTTTTTTCATTATTACACCTTTGTGTTTCTGTTTTTGCGTGATGAATATATGCGCATGCCCAGATGTCCGAGGACACCAAGGAGTGTAAGAGTTATTAGTCCGGCACCTGCAGTCTCAACCACCGCTGAATAGTCTCTGCCCGGGAGATAAAATCCTGTGAGCTTGGCAAGTCTTCCGTCATTTCTGGTGTGACAGTCAATGCATCTCAGAGCATCCTCTTTCTTTGAAACCATGTGATTTACCGGGAGGTACATCTCGGTATTCAGGAATGATACCTGGCCGCTGAACGGAAGATTAACATATTCCATTCCTTTTTCTGCAGCTTCAATCCAGTTAAAATCTTTCCAGAGTGCACCCTCGCCAACAGACTGAGCAAAAAGTTTAGGCTGAATAAGATATCTGTTCACGGGATCAAACGGTTGTTTTGCCCGGTGAATCTTAACCGGCACTATTTTGGCATCAGGATCATCATAACTGCCGTAAAGTCTGTTAAGAATGAGCGGTTTGGTTGTGTCTTTAATCTCTTCGCCAGATACATAATGAGTTGCGGTTCCGTTGAACCAGATATATTCAGGCTCAAGGTTCTTTTTCCAGATGAATGATCCTTTAATACTCATATAGGTATCATTACCTGCGCTGTCTTCTTCAATGTACGGTTTACCGTTTTTAAGTTTTCCGGCTGTTGACCAATCCCAGTAAACTTTTGTGTAGTTTTCTTTTGCGTAAACCGGAATGTGACAGGTCTGGCAGGCAACTTTAAAAGAATGTTCATTGATAACAGTATTTTCATGTGGTGAAGATGTATGACAGTCTTCGCAGTATGACCTGTCAGTGTTCATTGATGAGAGGGTGTACATCTTTCCGGCCATCTTATGATCAGTAGTTTTATGGCAGTCAACGCAGCTCATATCAGCTTTATCGGTTCCCATGTGCACATCAATATCCGAGGTAGGCGCAAGCATTGATTTTTCGAGATCACCGTGTTTAACATTGTTGCCACCGCCGCCAAAAAAATGGCAGCTGCCGCAGTTATCTCTGCCTGGTCGGCCAACACTTTTTGCTACCTCGCTCAGATCAAGATTGGGATCCGGCAAGCCTCCCATGTTTGCACCTTTGCTGTATGTACCTGAATTATCATGGCAAACAAGACAATCTATATTTTCTGCATCGGTAAATTTTTTCTCAGCCCCGGCTGGTTTAAAGCCAATATGACACTTATCGCATGAAAATTCACTTTCACCTACCGAGATACAGAAATTATTGATTGCATTTTTTTTGCCAAGGTAAACTATTCCTTTACCGGGCACATATTCTTCACGTTCCCACGCCCAGTGAGAAGAATTCATTACCTGCTCATCCCGTTTATTATGACAGGTAATACATTCACGGGTAACCTCTTGAGGTGTGTTAAATTTTCTATTTAACTGAGGGAAATTAGAATGATCAGCCTTTGTTGAGTCTTTTTCCTTATATTTAGTTAGAAGAGCCTCCGTTCCTGCAGGGGTATTTTCTGTATTCAGGAGCAGGGTTCCGAGCATTATAATAATGCTAAATAATAATAATCCTATTAATACTTTTTTCATTGTTTATCCTGTAGAGCAATTATCAGTACTTTTGTAAGATTCATCTTTTTGAATAAGGATTCAGAAAAAGAAAAAAATCTTTCCGTCTAAAATAATGTATTAAAATTCATATCCATCCCGATATTGACATTGATTTTTTTTTTCTCCTATTT
>CAYPMQ010000414.1:0-2744 GCA_964411625.1 uncultured Ignavibacteriaceae bacterium | reverse complement strand
TTGCCCTGTCACGCTGACCTGCTGTGGTTGTAGTATGAATCTGGTTAAGAATCAGATCAATTTCTTCCACACTCAGAACTTCGGGGAGGTCTTTTTTTAATTTGGGCGCCTTTATTTTCTCCATCGGATTTTGCTGTATATATTCCTGGAGGAAATGATAAGAGAAAAATCCCTTTAATGAAGAATGATAGCGGGCTGAAGTTGTTTCAGATAATTCCATTCCGCTGAGCTCAGTCAGAAAATCCCTTATGTGATCAGCGGTGATTTCATTAAGATCTTTAATCTGTAAACCGGAGATGAAATTAAGAAAGTTCTTCAGGTCATTAGTATAAGAAACAACAGAGTTGCCGGAAAGATTTTTTTCAAGGCGGCAGTAATCTAAGTATTCATTAACAAATGGCTGAAATTCGGGCGGAATGGCGTTCATCTGAGAGATTCCATTTGTTCCTGCTGAGGGTATTTAATCCTCCTGTGTCTCTGCCCGATCAGAATCTGAACAAATGTTTTTTTGATTTTATCTATATCCGAAAAAGTGAGAGGGCTCTCATTCAGCTGATTATCCTGAATCTTCTTATCAATAAGGGCATTAACCAGATTTTCGATTTTTTCAGGTGTGGGGTTTTCTATACTCCTTGTGGCAGATTCACACGAATCTGCCAGCATAAGAATTGCAGTTTCTTTTGAATATGGTTTTTTGCCCTTGTACCTGAAATCTTCTTCATTAACTTTATCAGCTCCCTGTTCTTTCACTGCCTTGTCATAAAAGTAGGAGATCAGTGAGGTTCCGTGGTGTGTGGGAATAAAATCAATAACCTCGGCGGGCAGATTATTTTCTTTGGCAAGAAGTTCTCCGTACTGAACATGATCCAGTATAATCTTAACACTTTCTCTCGGGGCAAGGTCATCATGAAGATTTTTAGCCGTCATCTGGTTTTCGACATAATAATATGGTGATCTTGTTTTCCCGATATCATGGTAATATGCTCCTACTCTCGCAAGGAGCGGATTCCCTTCAACAGCCTCGGCGGCACTTTCCGCAAGTGTACCTACAGTTATTGAGTGATTAAAAGTACCGGGGGCTGTTCTGGCCAGCTCCCTGAGAATGGGCCGGTCAAAATTGGAAAGTTCAAGAAGAGTGAGATCTGTGGTTACCTTGAAGAACCTTTCAAAGATGATAAGCAGACCATAGGTCAGTACAGGACTTATCAGAGCGTTCGTACTCGCAAAGGCGAGTTCTATCCATATTTCAGACCAGGAGGCGAGCGCTTCAAATTTAAAGAAAATTATGCTTATTACATATCCGAGAAGTATAAATCCGAATGACCTGAATATCTGTGTTCTGTTTTTTATATCTCTTACCGTGTAAACAGCAAGTGATGATGCCACTATGTTCATAACTGCAAAAGTATAATCATTTCCTCTGAGGCCCCCGCAAATCAGCGAAACTATCACGGTGTTATAAAATCCCACCCGGGAATCAAACATTATTGTAAGAAGCATTGAGACAGCAGGGATGAAAATAAGAAGATAGGCTGAATCGTTAATATTAAGGCTGTTTACCTGATTAGTAATAAAACTGATAACCGTAAGAAGAATAGCGAAAATACTCAGTTTCAGATTATCGGCAAAAATCTTTTTCCTGAAAACATAAAGATGAATGCTGAGCAGAATCAGGAGGGAGAACACATGCAGAAACTTGCCTGTAAACTGGATTATTGTCTCGTTCAGACCAAGTGAATCTCCTTTGGCGGCTTTATAAGAATCAATCTTGAGCTTAATATCCGGTGTAATTCTTTCATGCTTGGCAACAATTCTCTCATTTGCCGCAACAAGGCCTGAAAATTTAGATACCTTGTTCTGTTCTATTTCCACCTGCTGCTGCGTGAGTTCAGGGCTGTAAATCAGATTAGGCACCGTAAAATGAAGCAGATATTCAGTCAGGGCTTCATTAACTTCGGGTGTTAAATCTAAATCAGAAAATGCTGTTTCAATTTCCTCCTTTATTTTATCTGAAGGAATGAACTCTGCTTTTATTCTTGCTTCCTGAACATTGCCGCTCTGAATAAAAATACTGTCTTTTTCGATCTGGGAATAATTCAGACTTAATATGCCTTTTCTGTAAAGATTGCGCAGCATTTCTAAAGAAAAATTCATAAGAAGTGTGTATTGACCCGGTGCATATCCGCCGCTGCTTTTTTCGTTTTCTCTCAGATTCCGGAAAACACTCAGCGACTGACTTTTAAGGAAGAAAGGGGCAAGATCTCTGTCATCAGGTTTGGTTGTATCTAAATAAGAGGAAATAAATTTTGTAAAATTTTTAATAGAATCAATCTGCTGCTCTTCAAGATTGGCTCTTTTTACAAAGATTGGAAGCACCTTAAGACGTGCCCGTTCAAGTTCAACACGGTATGTCTCAGGTTTTTTAAGTATCGGAAAGTTAATATTGGCAATCAGATCATCTTCAATCCAGATAGTGCCAACCATGACTTCCTTTTCGAGGGTTTCACCCCTCGGAAACATCAGAACGATCAGAATAGTGCTGGCCAGCAGTAGAAACAGCTTTACCTGCACCCCGGTTCTCAGATTAATTTCTGCCTCCGTTTAACTGGTTTTTGCCTTGTAGAGTTCTTCCAGAAATTCTGCCACCCCGTCCTCATCATTTGATCTTTCAGTAACATGATCGGAAAGAAATTTTATTTCAGGAACTGCGTTACTGAGTGCAATTTTGAGAGCTTTGGTTTTGA
>CAYPMQ010000413.1:0-2762 GCA_964411625.1 uncultured Ignavibacteriaceae bacterium | reverse complement strand
TGGCTGCAAGATTACGGGATATATTCTTTCGGAGAGGTGGAATACGGTACGAGGCTCAGGGAAATTATCGATTTTGTTACAGGTAAAAGAATGAAATGGGAAAAGTATCCTTCTAAATACGAGAAGGTGTATTTCCCCAATTTTTCTTATGAGTTTAATGAGTTGTTTGAGTACCATAAGGAAGATTTGATAAAAACATTTCCTGAAGAGGAACAGAATATTCTCAGATATTTTGATGAGATGGAGCAGATAGCAAATTTTTCATCACTGGTGATTCTCGATCAGATACTGCCGGGTTATATCACTTTCCCTCTGAAGGTCATTTCCCGTAAAAAATTTAAGAGCACCGGTCTTACAATCCAGGAATACTTCGATAAGAGGTTTGAAAATCTAAAGCTGAAAGCAATTCTCGCCTCGAGATGGGAAAACTGCGGAGCCATGCCTCAGGAGTGCTCACTGATAGTCCATTCCATTTATATTTACCACTTTCTTGCCGGCGCTCACTATCCTGTTAATGGGGTGAAAGAACTTGTTTCTCAGATGTTCAGGGAATTTGTAGCAGCGGGGGGAGTACTTTTCACAAATCACAGACTAGATGAGATTATCTTAAACAAAGGTAAAGCAGCCGGAGTGAAGATGTCTGCTTTTTCAAGGGGGGAGGCAGAAACCACCGAACTTCAGGCCGGATCGGTGATATCTGACGCAGGTGCAGTGAACACATACCGCAATCTGCTCAAAGATGGAGTTCCCGCTAAAATACTTCAGGAAATAGATGAGTTTAAGCCGCAGGGTGTTCTTTTCAGGATTAAGTTTGAGATGAAGTCATCACCCGCAAAAATAGGCGCAACCGGTGCCGATCTGAGGGTTTACAATACTTTCAGCTTCATCACAAGAAACAAAATGACTTCGGATTATGGTGAGAAACCGGAACTGAGTTATCTTGTCTCTTTCGATTCCTTGAAAGACCCTGCCCGGAAAGACAACAGGGTAGAGGTGGTCTCGTTCATGGATAAAATCCTTTTTGATTTTTTTGATGCACATTATAACACTGAAGAAAAACTGACCACGCTTGTAAAAAAAATAATTAATGATATTGATTCAAAGCTGCCCGGATTCAGGAATCTGATTAAAGATTACACAATTGTACGCCCCACTGAGTCAACCATTAATGACAGCAGGATCACAACTCTGGGGGTGCCGCCTATTCCGGCAAGGTATAAGCAGAAATGGCTGAAGATTAAAACCCCTGTGAAGAACCTCTACCTGACGGGTCAGGATATTTACTGTCCGGGTATTCCCGGCGCATTTTTGGGTGCTGTTGCCACTGCAGGGGCTCTTAACGGGAAGTTCGGCTTCTTTAAACTGCTTGGTAAGATTAAGAAGGCTATCTACCCCAATAAAAGTTGATTGTTGCTCGTTGTCCGTTGATTGTTGTGTCCAGTCCTGATTTATGTTGTATTTAGTTGGTTGTCAGAGCCTGTCCGTCGGAGGCGGATTGCTCGTTGCTCGTTGCAGCACAAATGAGGGAGCAGGTACGCAGATGCTACATATTAATACAGATTACCGCAGATTTTTTATAAAATTAATTGCGATGCCGAAACCCAACGGGGGCAGTTAGTCGCATGAAGCTTCATGCGAGTGATATAATTACAATAAAATCAAACATCATGTAGAAGTATAGACCCTTTAAAACCATCTACCCCCCTAAAAACCAGACCCCAATAAACAACTGGAAAAGTTAAAGAAATTTCTTACCCCTTTAAAATAAAAAAGCCCGCAGGTGCGGGCTTAAATTTAAGGTTGTTCTACTGCCATCCAGTAACCGGCGATATTCAGGAGCCGGCTTTCTGCCCAGACTGTAACCTTCAGTACCATAAGTTCTTTTGTGACTATTGTCGGAATCACATCATATCTGATGATATCTGGTTTACCGTCTTCGTTTGTGGAAGGAGCTTCAATTGTGGTGACGCCCAGGACAATCTTCGGGGGGTTAGTGAATTCTTTCGTGAACCGGATATTGATATTGAATGATCTGTCACCGCTGCCTTTATGAAGGTTCCAGCCCGGGGTTTCGTAATTTGCTCTGAACTGTCCTGTTTCTATAGTCTGTGCAAAAGAAATCGGGTTAAGTGTGAGGAACAAACCGGCTATCAGAATTATCTTTTTCATATTATTTCCCGGGCACTATCTGCCGAGTTCGTCCAGATAGTCTTTCTTTTTTAATAATGTTTCTTTGTCTTCAACATGGTTAGGATCAGGCACGCAGCAGTCAACAGGACATACGGCGGCACACTGAGGTTCATCATGGAAACCGACACATTCTGTGCATTTGTCAGGAACAATGTAATAAAAATCGGAGCTATAGAAACCTTTTGCCCCGCTCGGAGCAGCATCACCGTCACCATATGAGTTTCCGGCCAGTTCCCAGTTTACACCTGCTTCATAAATAGCTGTATTAGGACATTCAGGCTCACACGCACCACAATTAATACATTCATCAGTTATCATTATTGCCATATATATACCTCCGTTTCGGTTTTATGTTAATTCAACATTAATATGTTCAAAATATAAAAATAATAAAAGATATAGCGCAAGTCACTTGCTAATTTGTCAGGCTTCCTGTCGGAGCGGGGATTTTGCCGCCGCGGTTGATAAACCTGGCTGAGCTCAGAGTACTAACGGGCATCACGGGTGCTTTACCGAGTAAACCTCCGTAATCAACTGATTCACCAACTTTTTTGCCATAAACAGGGATAATC
>CAYPMQ010000412.1:0-2764 GCA_964411625.1 uncultured Ignavibacteriaceae bacterium | reverse complement strand
GCGTTCCAGTATAAGCCTCCGTTAGTTGACCGCCAGATGACCCCAGCAATATCAATATTACCTCCGCATGCAAAGGCGAGAGTATCACTGATGAACTGGAAGTCCATCACAGGGAAATTCGAAAAACTGAGACTGTCACCCGACATTCTCTCCCATGAATACCCTCCGTCTGTTGTTCTCAGAATCTCTCCTCCGAGTCCGCCCATCCAGCCGTTGAGGAAATCATGGAACTGAATTTCAAGCATAAAGACATCTTCCTGACGGAGAACAATTTTTTCCCAGGTTGTACCGCCGTCGGTTGTTTTGATTACAATTGTGCCGTAAGGAGGTTCTGTAAGATTAAACCCGATAGCCCAACCGATATTTCTCGTGAGAAAAAAGAGATCGGGAATTTCACCCTGAAGATCAGTTTGAATTTTACTCCAGTTCAGACCTCCGTCAGTGGTTTTAAGTATAACTCCCGAATCTGCGCAGGCATATCCGTAGAGTGAATCAACCATTGAAAGTCTGTTAACACTTCCGGAAAAGGGGCTTTCAACACGCCTCCAGGTTCCCTGAGGGAAAAGGGTGTCTGCCAGCAGTAAAAATGCCGCAAAAATCACAATGGTGAAACGCATTATCAGAATAACCTTTCGAGTATTGCTTTGCCAAAATTAACCGGTGCGCGTTCATCGGTATGAAGGAATAACGCAGGTTCGAAAATCTCAAGTTCAATTAAACTAAATTTACCGTCAATTACAAGTCCATCAACCCTGGCGTAAAGTGTGTCTTCACCGGATATTCTGAGAATTTCTGATGCTTCAGAAATAAGATAAGGATCATCCGGGTACTTTTTATAAACACCTCCGAAGTAATTCTGGACTCTGAAATCACCGGGTGCAGGTATTTTTATGGCAGTATGGCTGTATTTCCCGTTAAAGAAAAGAACCGATAATTCTCCCTCACGTATCTGAGGAAGAAACTCCTGTACCATTCCCCCTGTTTCAGAAATTATCTCATTCAGCTCCTTCTGTGATTCAGCCTGATTATCAGGGGTTACAACGGTTGTTTTATGTGCGCCGCCCGAAACAAGTGGTTTAATTACCTGACGCTTACCCCCTTTTTCACTGAAGTACGTTCCAAGGTCAAAGGAAGCGCCTTTCTCAATAAATACCGTTTCAGGAATTCTGACTCCTTTTTGCTGCAGTTCACGGAGATATATTTTATTAAAATTTTTAATAATTGTATCCCTGCCGTTATAAAAAGGGATTCCGTCAGCTGAGTTATTCATGAACCACTGCATAAACTCAGCGGGCTTATAATAGTAATCCCATGGTGAACGTACTATCATCGCATCCGTTCCGGCGGGAACGGAAGATTCTGTCCAGACCACCGGTATTATTTCAATATTATTCTTTTTTAAGAAAGGAAGCACAAGGCGGTCATCTTCTGTGAAACCCCTGTGCTGTTCACTGGTAAGAAATCCGATGCTTTTTATTTTAATCTCCGGTTATTTTTCGTAAACATGTTTGTAAATTTTTGGGGATTCGTTTTCATCCTCATACAGAGAAGAACTGTAAAACTCTTCAGTAAGATTCCCCATCCCGTCATAATTATAATCAATGGAATAGGTATAAGATAAAGATGTAAAAGCTATTTTAATCAGCCTGTTATCTTCATCATAGATGTACCTTATTTCAGACACAACGCCATTTTCTTCAGATTCTGTTCTCATCAGGCTTATAAGACCGGAAGGTTCGTAAAACATAAATTCCCTTATACCATTGCCGTAATTTTTAATCACACTGCCGTCTTCTCCGTATGAATATGTTATTTCAAGTATGGTTTTACCTTCTGCGTTTGTATAAATTTCCTCTCTGAGTCTGTTACTCTCTCCTTCGTAAATAAACTTTGCTGACTCCCGGAGGGTATAGTTTTCAGATTCCCGGATCAGGGTGTTGATCTTAATTTTTCTGTTGAGTTCATCGTAAAAGTAATTGTTTATATATTTCCTGTTGAAGTCAATTCCGCTGACACGTGTAATAAGACCCTTGTTGTTGTAGTCAATTACCTTGAGAGCAATAATACTATCGGAGAACGGGTCATATCTGACAAATTCAATCAGTTTCCCGAAAGAATCATAATCATAAAGAGCAACAAGTGCTCCTTCACCCGAGGTAACACCGTTTCCGTCAGCCTGAAATTCGTAAATGTTTTCAGTTTTTATAGATTGGGATGAGATTCTGAATCTCTCCCTTTCATCCTGTTTTTTAGTGTAAATCACCGACTCGAAATCCTGACTCTTCAGTTCGGCAGCCAGCGGGAAGAGAAGCAGGAAAAAAGCGGTTTTAATATTAACGTTCAATTTCATATTCCCGGAATTATTATTAATTCACTTTCAAAGTTATGAATTTCACAGCTCAATGCGGTGATGTATGTGACACGTGGTTCATTTTTTACCCTGAAGTGACGGGGATCGCAGTGAGAGCACTTTAAATGAATTAGGAAACCGGCAGAACAAAAAACGATTCTTTATTGCCGGGGCAAATCTGAAAATCAGGCAGAAGACAGACTGAAAAGAAATATCGCTGAATTCTTAAGCAGGGCGGGTACGGGAGTCGGGGCTTTTGAAAAATTCGGACTTACAGGCTGGCTCATGAACAATGAGATAAAGATGATGATGAGAAATAAGAGAACGAGAATCAGCCTTTACATGCCTGCAATTTTTGTTTTATATGGTCTGCTGTTTTATAATGACCCCGAGGTATCTGACTTCGGACGGTAT
>CAYPMQ010000411.1:0-2768 GCA_964411625.1 uncultured Ignavibacteriaceae bacterium | reverse complement strand
CAGGTCTTGGCGGCGGACATGATGAAAGAGAACAGACTCTCAACCAGCTCCTCGTAGAGATGGATGGTTTTGAACAGAACAGCGGTGTTATAATCATAGCTGCCACCAACAGACCTGATGTTCTTGATCCGGCGCTCTTAAGACCCGGCAGATTTGACAGACAGGTTGTTGTTGACAGACCCGACGTTAAAGGAAGAGAAGGTATTCTCAGGGTTCATACAAAGAAAATACCCCTTGCCAACGACGTTAATCTTGAAATACTCGCCAAAGGTTCACCGGGGCTTGCAGGCGCAGAACTTGCTAATCTTGTTAACGAAGCAGCTCTCCTTGCGGCAAGAAAAAACAAGAGCAAAGTTGACATGGATGACTTTGAAGAAGCTAAAGACAAAGTCATGATGGGTATGGAAAGAAAGAGTCTGATAATTTCAGAAAAAGAAAAAGAGACTACTTCTTACCATGAAATCGGTCATGTGCTTGTAGCCAAGATGATTCCTGAAGCCGACCCCGTTCACAAGGTGACAATTATACCAAGAGGAAGAGCACTGGGCGTTACAAGTTATCTGCCGGTTGACGAAAAACATACATATTCAAAGCAGTATCTTGAAGCGCTTATAACCTATGCTCTCGGCGGCAGGGCAGCAGAAAAGCTTATTTTCAACCACTTCACCACCGGTGCCGGGAATGATATAGAAAAAGCAACAAGCATAGCAAGAAAAATGGTTTGCGAGTGGGGTATGTCAGATAAGCTCGGTCCTATAAGTTATGGTGCCAAACAGGAAGAAATTTTCCTCGGAAAAGAAATTCAGAAGCATCGTGATTTCAGCGAGAAAACTGCTATTGAAATTGATGAAGAAGTAAGAAATATTATAGGCAGATGCATGCTCCGAGCAGAAAGGATACTTTCTGAAAACATGGAACTGCTGCACAAACTATCAAAAGAACTGCTTGAGAGAGAGATACTCGATGCAGAAGAGATAGATAAGATTATCAATGGTGTGGAGCTCCCTCCGGTTCAGAAATCACAAAAAGGTAACGGTGAAGAAGAGATACCTGATCATGTTAAAGAACTCATATCCAGAAGATCAAAATCTCAGGAGCCGGAACCCAGGGATGCAAATTGAGGCTGACAATCAGATAGACTTCAGGTTTGAAATATACCGGAAGCTGATTCATATCAGCAGCTTGTGTATTCCATTGATTTACTACTTTATTCCAAAATCCGAAGCAGTGATATACCTGTCAATAGCGACAGGTCTGTCACTTCTTCTTGATATGCTCAGATTCAAAAGCGGAAAAATTCAGACATTTCTGATTAATACTTTTGGAAGCCTGCTCAGAAAACATGAGACCGATTACACAAAAAAAAACCTGACAGGAGCATCGTACCTTCTTTTAGCTGCATTAATTGCAGTGGTTATTTTCCCCAAACTCATTGCGATCACAGTGCTTTGTTTTCTTATTCTCGGGGATACAATGGCAGCTCTCGTAGGCAGAAGATATGGTAAGACCAGATTTCTTAAAAAAAGCCTTGAGGGAACTTTTGCGTTTTTCGTAAGTACAATAGTAGTGGTTATTACCGTTCCGAAAGTATCCGCCACACCGGGAGAGTACCTCATCGGTTTTCTGACGGGTGCAATTGCCAGTGTTGTTGAGAATCTCTCATTCGGATTTTTTGACGATAACCTCTCTATTCCTGTTATTTCCGGGTTTCTGATGTGGGGATTATACTTTCTCCTTCTACCCGGCTATAATTTAAATCTTAATTAAGAGCGTATTATGATTAAGCGTTTATCAGCCGCAGTTTTGCTGACTGCAGCCGTTGTATTTTTAAGCTCTTGTGGTGTTACTCAGAAAAAAGCCAGAGGAAGCGAAACTGAAATTCTTGTTGTGGCAGATTCCGCAGAATTTGCAATTCTTGAGACGGCACTCTCCCAGGTATTCGAAAAAGAGATAATGACACCTCAGCCTGAAACCCTGTTTACTCTTAAGAGAATACCTCTTGAAATGCTCACTTCAAAAGACCTTTCAAAAAATATTATCATTACAGCACCTCTCAATTCAAACAGCAGCACAGCACTCTACATTAAAAAAGTTCTTGATGATAAAGCTGAAGAAGAGATCAGAAAAGGCAAAAGCATAAATATTAATCAGAGCGATCTGTGGGCGAAGGGACAGCTTGTCATGATTCTCACGGCTCCCACAATGGAAGACCTTGAATTTCAGATATTAAGGCAGGGTGATAACTTTCTTTATGCCTTTCAGCGGGCTTCCGATTCAAGAGTCAGAGATCTGATGTATGAAACTGAATTCACTCAGGAAAATGTAATGGGTAAGCTTTTGAAGGATTTTGGCTGGATGATTTCTGTGCCGATTGATTTCAGGGTAGCTAAAACAAGACCTGAAGAAGGGTTTGTATGGCTCAGAAGGGGTGTCAATTCAGAGATTGAGAGATGGGTGTTTGTTCATTGGATAAAAAATGCCGATTCACGTTATCTCAACGCCGATTCCATTATTGCTATACGGAACAGAATAACAAAAGAGCATTATACAACAACAGACAGCGCTTATGTTACTCTTACGGAATATGTTGCAACGAGTGAAGTTAATTTTAACGGACGCTTTGCATTGCTTACGCAAGGACTCTGGACGACAACCGATAGATACTCAGGAGGCCCCCTTATGAATTACACCTTCCTTGATGAAAAGACCGGTACTTTGTATATGATTGACGGATCCGTATTTGCTCCAAAATATAAAAAGAGAAGTTT
>CAYPMQ010000410.1:0-2788 GCA_964411625.1 uncultured Ignavibacteriaceae bacterium | reverse complement strand
CAGTTCCAGTGTGGCTGATCATCCTCTCAGACCAGCTACTGATCGTCGCCTTGGTGAGCTTTTACCTCACCAACTAGCTAATCAGACGCAAGCTCATCCATTGACGATCCAAACGGATCTTTAACAACATCACCATGCGGTGCCGCTGCATTATGCGGTATTAGCGTCGATTTCTCGGCGTTATTCCCCATCAATGGGTAGATTGCTTACGTGTTACGCACCCTTGCGCCACCATCCGGTTAGTATTGCTACCTTCCTTCAAGTTGACTTGCATGTGTTAAGCACGCCGCCAGCGTTCGTCCTGAGCCAGGATCAAACTCTCCGTTGTACAAAGAATTAACAAAGGTTATGTAATTTATAGGCTGTCATTTAATTTTACCATTAAATGCGTTCAGCATGTAAAAGAACAATTTCTGTCTTGCAAAGTGATTTGCAAAAAGGATTACTAACTTAAGACAATTTTTTTTATTTGTCAAGAAGAAAATTAAATTATTATAAATTTTTTTCTTCCGTTGCTTATCCGCTTGGCAAATCAATAAATAAAGAACTAAAATCAAAAACAGTCTTCAAAATTACGACTTTTTTTGATCATTGTCAAGTGGTTTACAAACTTTTTCAAAATAAATTTCATTTTTTGCGACTTTATCTTTTTTCTTCTCTTTGGCGGCCCGCAAGGGGCTTTGTTAGAGATATTTGCTCCACGTCCGGAACTTTCCGTTGACAATGTCAGATCATATTTTCAAAAAACAGGGTTACTAATTAGCATAATTAAAATCTATTTTGCAAGTCTTTTGAAAAGTTTTTTCTGCATTATTTTACTACTTTCCGGTTCCGGCTCCTGCAAGTCTGTTGAATACAATAAGTTACGATAGTTTTACTTTTTTTTGGTTTAATTAAGATTCCTTTAAAAGATAATCAGCAGTACCTGTGCAATACAACTTTTATTGCTTAAACCTTTGTGTTAATCTCCGGAAATCTGATCTTTACATATATTTTCACCCTGCTTAGTTCCCTCGCTCAGACACCTGAAATAAAAAAAGCCGCTCAAAGCGGCTTTCAAGTATCTGATTTTATATTTATTTATTTTGAGACGTTTAGTACAAGAATCAGAATTGTAGCCAGATTTCCTATGATCCCAAGATAATAAGCAAACTCTCCGATATACGATCCGAAAGTTCTGATCCTTTCTTTTGGCACATAAATAAAATCACCGGCATTAACATTCAGCCTGAGATCTTCGTCTATTGAAATCCATTCTTTTGTATTACCCCTAATAAGTCTCAGCTCATCCTCCTCTGCAAACTCTCCAAGTCCGCCTGCTTTCTCCAGGTAATATCTGTAATCCATCCCTTCAACATATTTATATCTTCCCGGGTTGGGTACCTGACCTATTACTTCAACAAACTCTTCTTTTCTGGGTATCACAACGATATCACCCGGAACTATTGTAATATCGGGGAACTCTCCTCCTGAAATTGTCAGATCAACCACCTGGCCGTTAATGATTGTTTTCAGTCTGGATTCCAGATTGAAATACGCAGTATCAAGTTCTGTCAGGTCGGCCATTCTTGAATAAGTAAGAATTTCCAGTTCTGAAAGTTTGTCAATAAAGCTTTGCGTGAAATCCTGAATTTCCTCAGGCTTGTAATCCACGTCAAACTGAAATTTTATCATGTTTGGAGGAAAATTATCCGATTTGAATATACGGATATTTCTTTGCGAAGCATTTTCACTCAGACCGCCGGCCCGCTTTATTATATCCCTGAGCTGCACAGGATCCCTTGATGTCTGGATAAACCCGGGATTACTGACTTCCCCAAGTACAAGAACCCGATAGTTCTTCCTCTGCGGAGTGTTCTTCCCGACCTTAATAATATCCCCTCTTTTCAGCGGGTAATCCGCGTCAATCGGCAGATCGATGGTCTCAATTTTGGCTCCGTCATAGCTAACACGATAAATTGTTACAGAATCAACATCCTGGTAAGCCTTATTTAAACCCTGAGCAAAAAATATTGCATCCTTAAGCTTATCACCTTCAACAAACTGGAACCGGCCGGGTGCATTAACAGCTCCGGTAACTTTAAAATTATCATTTTCTATATCAATTGCAGGGAAAATGATTACATCATCATTTTTGAGATAAGGGTTCTGCGAGTGGTCACCCGTAAGCCGGAACTTCAGAAGGTCAAGATACAAAACTTCACCTGAAGCCCTGATCATTTTCAGGTTCCTCATTGCGTATCCTTCAGCCTGCTTTAATGCATCGGCTTTTTCTTTCGGGTTCGTCGCCTTATCCAGCAGACGGTTTAATCCCTCACGGTAAACCCTTGTGACCACTACATCGAGTCTTTCAGTGGGATTTGTTGGGAATGTTCCTGTAAGAAAAAATTTTCCGCCAAAGGTTATATTAATACCGGCCTCAGAAATTGAAGGCATTCTGGTGTTACCCGATTGTGCCAGAGCAGGTATTATTAACGTTAATATTACTAATACAATTTTTCTGATCATTTACAGACTGACTTCTATATTTGAAATTTTTAATATCCGGATTTAATTTTCATCGGTTGCCATACAGATTCTGGTAGTAGTTTTCATACTCGCCGCTGATAATTCTTTCCCACCAGCTTTTATTAGAAAGATACCATTCTATTGTTTCACCGATTCCTGTTTCGAAAGTCTTAAGAGGCTTCCAGCCAAGCTCTGATGAGATTTTTGATGAATCAATGGCATACCTTCTGTCATGCCCGGGACGGTCTTTAACATACTTTATCAGTTCCTCACCTTTACC
>CAYPMQ010000409.1:0-2792 GCA_964411625.1 uncultured Ignavibacteriaceae bacterium | reverse complement strand
GTCTTACCCCGTATTCCTTATGCCCGCAGAAATTCCGTTCACTGTTGATCTGAGCAGAGTCAGTATTTTATCATCTTTCTTTTCGGGATTTCTTCTGTACTCCCTTATAAACCTGAGCTGGATAAAACTGATAGGATCCAGGTATGGATTTCTGAGCAGAATTGTCCGCTGGAGTGATTTATCGCTGTCGAGCAGATACTTATTGCCGGTAATACTGAGAACGGCTTTAACCGTAAGCAGATACTCATCCCTGATCTGAGTAAAAATATTTCTGGTTTCAGGGCTGCTGCACAATTCAGCGTATTCCTCTCCTATTATCAGATTTGTTTTTATCAGGATCATCTCAAGATTATCGGTAAGTACCCTGAAAAATCGCCATTTCTGATAAATCTCTCTCAGTTCTTCCCATGAAGCAACTTCAGAACTTACTGCATTATTAACCGCAGTGCCGAAGCCGTACCATCCCGATATAGTCTGCATATTCTGATTCCATGAAAAAACCCAGGGAATGGCTCTGAGATCGGCAATTTCTTTTGTCTTTTTTCTGGCGCTGGGGCGCGATCCAATTTCAAGCTGTTCAATTATATCAATAGGTGTCGCCTCCCTGAAATAACTGATAAAATTCTCGTCAGTTATAAGAGAACGGTACTTATCAAACGCTGACTGTGAAAGAACGGAAAATATCCTGTAGTAATCGGCAGGAGCACTTTCAGTTTTTCTTCCGAAGCGGGATTTATAAGAAGCAGAAATTACGGCAGAAGTTATCATCTCAAGATTGGAGAGGGCAAGATCAGGAAGAAGATATTTAGAGGAGATCATTTCTCCCTGCTCAGTTATCTTAATCTTTCCGTTGACAGTACCAACAGGTTTGGCAAGAATTGAATCATAAACAGGACCGCCACCCCGTGATATAGAACCGCCGCGGCCATGAAAGATAATCATTTCAATTCCGGCACGTTCAGAAACGTCCCTGAGATTCTTTTGTGCTTCAATAAGCTCAAAATTGGAAGTAAGATAGCCGCCGTCTTTATTACTGTCAGAATAACCTATCATTATTTTCTGAATATTCCCTCTGATCTTAAGCTGGCTTTTATAAAGCGGAAGATTATAGAGCTGCTCCATAATGTCATGACATTCTCTCAGATCAGAAATCGTCTCAAAAAGTGGAAGGATGTTGATAACCGATGAAGTTACCTCCTTGCCTTCGGTTTTGACAAGTCCTGTTTCTTTTGCCAGAAGCAGTGCGGAAAGCACATCGCTCACACGGGAACAATTACTGATAATGTAATCCTTTCCTGCCCGGCGTGAAATCATCTCATCTGCCCATTTGATCAGCGAAAATTCCTCCATCACCAAAAATGTTTTCTGTGAAACAGATGAAAACTGATTTACAAGCGGACGGCTGCTGCTTAATTCACCGGTAAGGAACTTTATCTTTTCAAATTCCCCGAGTGCTGAGAATTTCTTAATTCCGCAGCTTTTTTCGAGTATCTCTTCAACAGCGGCTCTGATAAGGGAGGAATTCTGCCTGATATCGAGTTTGGCAAAATAAAAGCCGAAAGTTCTCACTTTGTAAATCAGGGGAAGAACGATGGTATCTGCTATTTCAGACCCTTTGTTATCTGCCAGAGATTCATAAATTATCTCCAGATCTTCAATCAGCTCATCTTCGTTTTTATAGGCAAACGATTCGTTTTTATCAATTCCGTTCAGTTTGAAATAAATGAAAAACAATTTGTGACGGTATACCTCTCCGGGATCTGTAAATCTTGATGCTTCTGAGACATCTATCATTTTCTGATCTTTCAGAATCGAATCTGTAAGTTTTTTTGAGACTGAAGTTTGATGAACCGAGCTGCTCAGGTAAACATATAATGTATCAAGCTCGGTCTTGTAAAGCTTTATTATCTGATCACGGTTCTGCAGGAGTGTTTCTCTTGTGATTTTCGGAGTGACAAACGGATGGCCGTCACGATCACCGCCGATCCATGAACCGAACCGGAGTATCACAGGAGCTTTTTCTTTTTTAAAACCTGCTTTACTCAGATGGTAATTCATTCTTGAGTAATATTGTCCGATTACGGGATAGAGAACATCCTTGAAGAAAAAGAGACCCCGCTGTACCTCGTCCTGTATAGTTATTTTATGAAATCTGATCTCATTAGTCTGCCAGAGAAGAGTGATTTCAGCTTTCAGTTTTTTGTTAATCAGGTGAACTTCAAAAGGGTTTTGAGTGCTGAACTCTTTTTCAGTAAGAAGTTCGCTGATTCTGAGTATTTTCCGGAGAACGGTCTGTCTGGTGGCTTCAGTGGGATGTGCGGTAAACACGGGGGTTATCTCAATGCTCCTAAGAAGTTCATCAGCATCCGAAGAGTGTGAACCTTCTTTAAGTTCAGAGAGGATATTGTCAATATTTGAAGCTCTCAGATAGCCCTCCGCCTCGCTTCCGGTTCTCAGTTTCCAAATTTTATTAACTTCATCTGCGGCATTAACAAGAATGAAATAAATGGAAAAGGCTCTTACAACCTTGTAAGCCTGGTCAACCGAAAAGGAGCTGATAATATCTTTAATTGAAGCAATAAGTTCAGGAGCCGGGCTGTTATTCAGCTGCTTGGTTAATGACCTCAATGACTCAACATAGTCGTAAATTTCTCTCCCTTCCTGTTCAATGAGCACCTCGCCCAGCATAATGCCAAGCTCCTTGACCAATTTCCTCATCGCAGCATTTTCTGTGCCCGCATCAAGCTCTCTGAGTGAAGGTTTTATCTTCATACCGTTCAAAGCCGTAACTC
>CAYPMQ010000408.1:0-2798 GCA_964411625.1 uncultured Ignavibacteriaceae bacterium | reverse complement strand
TTTTACCGTAAAGCGATCTGCGGAAACTTCTGGTGATAATATTCTTTTTGGCCGTCTTATCACGCATGGTAGCATCAACAAGAAATACGGGAACACTGTTTGCGGCAATTGTCCAGACGTGGTTCGGCCAGATGTCATACCGCATTATAACCGCGAATGAGGGTTTTGTGATGTCGTAAAAAAGCTGCGCATTTTTTACCGTGTCAAGAGGAATGTAAGCCATAATATCGGCAAATGAGTATCTGAGCGAATTTTCGTAGCCGGATGGAGAGAAAAAAGTTACAAGAATAATATACTCACCCTTTGACTTCAGTGATTCTATAATCGGTTTTGCCTGCTCAAACTCGCCGAGTGATGAAGAATGAAACCAGATCAGCTTTTTATTTTTATCAAATTTTGAGAGAGCCTCTCTGAGTTTTGAATCCCAGTTTTTCCGCGCTTTCAGGCCTTCCCTTATCTTGCTGTTAAAAACAGCACCTAATGAAACCCCCGCAAAAAACAGTGGAAGAAAAACAAGACGGTAAATCAGTTTCCAGAATTTTTCTTTCATCAGTTGGCAATCAGTTTATTCAGTTTTTGCAGTACAAAGAGCGGTGTTAATTCATTCATGCACTTGAAATGTCCTTTAGGACAGGAACTCCTCCCGATATGTGAACAGGGTCTGCAACGCAGTCCCGGAAGCTCAATCACCACATTTTTACACCTGTAAGGGAAGAATCCGAACTCTTTAACCGTTGACCCGAAAATAGCAGCAATGGGTGTCCCGACTGCTGCGGCCAGATGCATGAGTCCCGAGTCATTGCATACGATAGCACGGCAGCCCCTTATAATTCCGGCCAGCCTTATGAGATCATTTTTCCCGGAAAAGTTGAGGGTAACCCCCTCATTGTGAAGCAATCCGCAAATTTCCTTGTCACTTTCACCCCCCACAAGAACAGGCACATTCCCTGCCAGTGCAATCTGCTCAATAAGTATTATAAAGTATTCGGCGGGCCAGCGTTTGGTGAAATGCTGAGACCCCGGAGCAATAGCGATAAAGCCTTTACCGGGTGCGGTCAGAATTTCTTCTACACCTTCAGGAGCAGAAATTTCGCAGCCCTCTTCATCAAGCATAAATCCTTTAAACTGAGCCTCAGAAGATATAGCTTCCGCATATCTGACAGGAATCCGCGGGGCATCTTCAAGCAGATTTATCTTTGTCCTTACAAGAAGAAACTTTTTAAGATGCTCCTTCTTATACCTGATCACTTTGCCTTTAAACCCCATGAGCAGTTTTGATGATCTCAGATTATTCTGAAGATCAACAACCAGATTATAACCGCCTTTTGCTATTTTTTCCGCGATATCATCAGAATTACTGAAATCATCACGGATCTCCAGCAGATTATTGATCCTGTTATTGAACTTATAAACGCCGGAATAGTTATTTTTAGTAAGGAAATCAATTTCAGATTCGGGCATGAAGTTTTTCAGCGACCTGACTACCGGCGTTGTTAATATAACATCTCCGAGTGAACTGAGTCTGACTATTAAAATTCTGATTGTTTTATCTTTTTTTTGTAATCAAAACTAAAAATTTAAACTATGGATAATAAATATATTTATACTGAAGATAACTTCCTCTCTCAGCTTGAAGAATCATCCTATGAAATGGGTTATTACAGGATGAAATTTTTCACAAAAGAGGGGCTTCTTGCCGATGAAAATACCGGTGAACTCTCCGATTTCTATTATTACCCGAGCGGAGGCACTCTCAGGGATTCAAAATTTAACATCGTATTTTACACCCCCAGGTTTGATACATACCGGGGATTTGTACCTCCTCACGCCAGAAAAGCTGAATGAGCGGCATACTTTACATAGCTGCCACCCCAATCGGCAACTATGATGACATCGGGATCAGGGCGCTTAACCTGATTAAAGAATGCGATATCCTTATCTGTGAGTCATTTAAGGAAACTGCCCGGCTGCTCAGGCATCACGGCATTAAACGGGATATGGTTCAGATCGATAAAAATAATGAGGAAGCTGATGCCCCCTCACTCGCCATGAAAATTCTCACGGAAAACCTGAGTGCCTGTCTTGTGTCTGACTGCGGCACCCCGCTTTTTGCGGATCCCGGCACAGGGCTCGTACCGCTCGCTCTTTCATACGGCGTCAGGGTTGTTCCTGTTCCGGGTCCTTCTTCATTGATGGCTGCGCTATCGGTTAATGCACTCAATATTCAGAAGTTTTATTATTACGGCTGGCTTCCCCGGAAAACCGATGAACGGAAAAATGAACTTTACAGACTAAAGCAGTTCAGAGAGGTGATCGTTTTTCTTGAAACTCCCTACAGGCTTCAGAAACTGTTAGCCGAAACTGCGGCTTCGTTTGGTAACGGCACCCCGGCAGAACTCGGTTATGATATCTCTCTTCCCTCCGAAAAGTTCTTCCGCGATTCACTCGGCAGACTCTACCAAACTGCAGCAAAACTCAACCTTAAAGGTGAATTTGTGCTGATTGTTGATAACAGGGGGAGGAAGTAATTTTCCGGTACATATGATTAACACTTCCCTTTCTTGATTTTTCTCATCATATTTACGCCCTCGGTTAATCATCGGATCTTGGTGCCAATACTTTATTTTCTGTGATTCCTTTTTTAAGCGAAACCCGGCATCAGGCATAAAAAGGCCGGGCTATGCCCGGCCTTTAATAAAAGATTTTCATTAAGTTACTTAAAGTATTCATCCTTCGGTAAAATAACATCACAGCCTCAGTTTGATCCCCCCGTTTATGATTCTTCCGTCTGTTGGCGC
>CAYPMQ010000407.1:1225-2810 GCA_964411625.1 uncultured Ignavibacteriaceae bacterium | reverse complement strand
GGAAAGTGAAAAGGAAGAGATTTCGGAAATCAGAAACTCAATTAAGCCTGAGGATCCGTTCCTTTTGCAGCATTCTTCAGGTACTACGTGCTTACAGAAACCTGTACTTCTTTCACAAAGGGCAGTAATTCAGCACGTAAAATATTATTCTGAAGCGATAGCGCTGACCCAGGAAGACAAAGTTGCCAGCTGGCTGCCTCTTTACCATGACATGGGTCTTATTGCGGCTTATCATCTCCCCCTTGCTTATGGTATAACTTCGGTTCAGATAGACCCGTTTGAGTGGGTACTTGCTCCCTCGCTGCTTACGGAAGTGATCAGCAAAGAGAAAGCCACTCTTACATGGCTTCCTAATTTTGCTTACAACTTCATGGCTGACAGGATTGAGGATGATGAGCTTGAAGGGGTTTCACTTGATACCCTGAGAATGGCCATAAATTGTTCAGAGCCCGTGAGAAATGAAAGCCATGTCAGATTTTACGAGAGATTCAAAGATTACGGAATAAGAAAAAACACCCTCGCCGCTTGTTATGCCATGGCTGAAACAACATACGGTGTAACTCAGACTCCTCCTGATGAAGAACCTATGCTGATGGTTCTTGACAGGGATGAACTCGCTGCGGGAAGGATCAGTCCGGCAGTTGAGGGTAAACCAAGCCGTTTATGCGTTTCATCAGGCAAAGCAATCAAAGGTTGTACTGTAAGAATTGTTGATGCCGAGAGGAAAGAGGTTGCCCCCGGGATGGTAGGTGAGATTGCTATAACATCGGTATCCATGTTTGACGGATATCGCAATTACCCTGAAAAAACAGCAGAAGTACTGATTGACGGTTGGTATTACAGCGGGGATTACGGATTTATGGTTGACGGTGAACTGTTTGTTATCGGACGCAAGAAAGACATCATAATTGTAGCCGGTAAAAATATCTATCCCGAGGATGTTGAAGATGCAATAAGTAAGGTGCCTGACGTTCTGCCGGGCAGAGTGATTGCTTTCGGATATGATAACACTGAACTCGGTACTGAAGAAGTTAGTGTCGTTGCGGAAACGGAAATCAGTGATGAGCACGGTAAAAAAGATCTTATTAAGAGAATCAAGGAAGCCGGGCTTGCCATAGATGTTTCTATAACACATGTTTTTCTGGTTCCTCCCAGATGGCTCATTAAAAGCTCAGCAGGCAAACCGAGCCGCAGTGCAAATAAGCAGAGAATTTCTGAAATGATTGCAAATAACGAAAAAATATAGGTGAATAATGATATCTGAGAGACTTAAATCAACCATTCTGAAACATCTTGATCTTGAAGATTATGATATTCAGGATGAAACTAAGGCAAACACAGTTCCCGGATGGGATTCCCTTAGTCACGCTAACGTGATTCTTTCAATAGAGAAAGAGTATGGGGTCAGATTCAAAAGTATAGAAATACTCAAATGTAAAAATATAGGGGATCTGCAAAAGTTAATAGACTCTAAAACCAAGTAAGGGAGTTTACCTTGCCCCAGATTGATCTGAATTTACTGCCGGAGGTCTTTAAGTATAATGCTAAAGACCCCCTCCAATCAATTACTATAACCTTTCTGTTC
>CAYPMQ010000407.1:0-1125 GCA_964411625.1 uncultured Ignavibacteriaceae bacterium | reverse complement strand
AATCTCGGTGCCTTGGTTTACTTCAAATACACCAATTTTATAATCGAGACTTATAATAAAATTGCCTCGGCAGAAGTGGCAACTCTTGACATCATTCAGCCTTTTGGTATTTCATTTTTTGTTTTCAAGGCTCTTAGTTATATATTTGACAATTATTATGAATACCTTGAAGAAAAAGTTTCTGTTGCCGATTTCCTTCTGTATATGTCATTCTTCCCGAGTATTCTTGCCGGTCCTATTGACAGGACAGGGGAGTTCGTTCCACAGATAAAGAGGACTGAGCCTTTAACACAGGCAGAAATGGGTGTTGCCGTAGGATTTCTGATTTCCGGTCTGGTTAAAAAGGTACTTATCTCAGATTATATCTCACTTAATTATCTTAACCGCGTGTTCCAGGAGCCTCTCCGTTACACCGGCGCAGAAAATGTGATTGCTTCATACGGATATGCAATAAGAATCTATTGTGACTTCAGCGGTTACACTGATATTGCGCTGGGACTTGCACTCCTGCTCGGTTTCAGGCTGATGGATAACTTTAATTCACCTTATCAGGCAACCAGTGTTGCTGACTTCTGGAGGAGGTGGCACATTTCACTCTCTTCATGGCTTCAGACATATCTTTTTGCACCGATGCAGATGAGCCTGCGAAATCTTAAAATATATGGCAATGCTATTGCTGTGCTGGTTACTTTCGGGCTTTGCGGTCTTTGGCATGGTGCCAATTATAATTTTATAATCTGGGGCGCCCTGCACGGGTTATTCATGGCGGTTTCACTGCTCACGGCAGGTATCAGAAAAACAGTAATCAAAAAGTCAGGCCTTGAGGGGAAAACTGTATTAAAATTTATAAGGATTTTTATAACATTCCATCTGATTACTATTGCTTGGGTATTTTTTGCCACCGAAACTCCGCAGCAGGCATTTGATGTATTCTCTCAGATTTTCGGATATCTGCAACCTGAGGTTTTCCGTCAGTTCGTAACAGAGGGTTACCCTACTGTTTTTGTTCTGATTCTCCTCGGATTTGTGATAGCATTTTTCCCTCAGTCAAAATCAGATTTTTATAAAAACTGGCTGGGGAAAATGCCTCTTCCCCTGCAGGCACTGGTTCTTGCGGTATGTATC
>CAYPMQ010000406.1:0-2812 GCA_964411625.1 uncultured Ignavibacteriaceae bacterium | reverse complement strand
GCCTCATGTAACATTGAAAAGCCTTGCAAACAATGAACCTCCTGAGATGGAAACCCCTTTTGATCAGCCTGAAATTGATAAAAAGACTCTCAGGGTGAGTGGCGCTTTTACTGTTGAAACCCTTCAGAGTTTTGATCCCGTTCCACCCGCCTCCTTTAAAAAAGAAAAAGAAGAAAATGATGAGGGTCTATTTCAGGATCTTATTATTTCTCACCTGACAACTGCGGGCATTAAAAACGGAAGAAAAGATGAACGGGTTGTATTCAAAAGAGTTGAACTGCTGCCGCATACTTTCCTTCATGCAGAAGGCTTTTATGAAACCAATGAAGGTGAGAAAAAAGCTTTCTTTCATATCGGGCCTAAATTTGGATCTGTTACCCGGTATGATGTTAATGAAGCTATAAAAGAGTTCAGGCAGAGAGGTGGTGCAAACTGGCTGGTAATTCTTGGCTTCAGCTTTGAGAGTGACGTTTCAAATTTAAATGAAACCACTAGCCTTGGCACATTTGAGGTAACCAAAGTAAGGATTAATGATGATCTGCTCCAGGATGGTCTTAAAAAGAAGCCCTCAAAAAATGCAGCATCGTTTGTGACTATAGGTGAACCGGATATAGCAGTGACCAAAAACGGTGATGAGGTAACTATAGAGATATTGGGTATGGATATTTATGATCCTATCAAAGACATGGTTAAACCACGTGACCGTCACGATATTGCTTACTGGATGGTTGATGATGATTATGACGGTGCAAACTTTATTGTCCGCCAGGTATTTTTCTGCGGCGGTGAAAAGGATGAGTTTGATAAGTGGAAAAAGGGACTGAGTAATCTTGCTAAAGAAAAAGCAAAGAAAAATGTTGAAATGACCCTTAAAATAGAAATTGATGATGAGGCGTTTGACCGTCTTTACGGCTTCATCTCTCATCAGATAAAAGTTAAAGGCAAAGGGCATAAGGCAGCAGTAAGAGTAGTCAGCCAATACGGTGAAGAATCAACAAAGGTATTTGAGGTTGGATGATGGAAAATTTCAGACAATTCAGGGTGCCGCTTACATTATATGATTTATTTGGTTACTTAATACCGGGTATTTTGTTTTTTGCCCTATTCCCAATAAGTTATGATTTTAGTCTTATAATGAACGGACTAAAAGAATTGGTGCAAATTGGTAAGTTTACAACTCCAAAAGATTTTTTAATACTAAAGATGAAAGATTTTTATATAACAACTGTTTGGTACTCCATTTTCTATACGATTTTGATTTCTTATCTGATGGGTCATATCATAGCAGGTATCGGGAGTTTCTTTTATGAGAGAATAATTATTGATAAATTTCTTAAATATCCCACTGCCAATCTTTTTAAACTCAGGTCTTATAATGGAATATTAGAGGATAAAATATTTAAAGTAGTCCACTGGCTCCCTTCATGGGCAAAAGGATGGGTGTTCGGGAATTACAGAAGACCCTATTCCCAGGAATTTCAAGTAAAATTCAGTGAGAAATTCCAGATTACTTTCGGCTTCCTCCCAAACCACCAGAGTGATATTTTTTGGACGGTTTTTGCATACATTGCGCATCATTGCCCAGCCTCATTTCACCGTGCAACTCACTTTTTGAATTTGTACGGTTTTTCAAGAAATCTTAGTTTCATGTTTCTAATGTTTTCAACTAGTTTGATTTTGTTTGATTTTTATCATCATTTATCAATTGATTATCGCCTGATATTCTTATATATATTTCTTGCAGGAGTGTTTTTCTGGCAATACTTGAAATTTTTCCGAAGGCTTAATGACGAAATTTATAGAGCATTTGCAGCAATTGAACCGCAAATGAACTTTCCGGAAAAAGCGAACTATGCCCAAGTTTAGTGAAAGAGAGGGATTTACTAAGCCTGTTTTACAGATTAACTCATTGGATCAAGCGACGCGCAACAGGCTATATAATCTTATAGTGTATGATTGTGAAATTAATTACTTCATTGGAGAGCGCAACCAAAAAGCCCTGCAAATTTGGTCTGATTTTTTTGGACAAAATAATTCTGAGATTGTGAATTATGAGCATTTTCTAATTGATTTTCTTAACAAGAGTTCATGGTATTTGATAATGAACTGTGTTGATTTTGTTGCAAACAATTTCTATCAGATTATTAACACAAATACTTATAATTCAAAAGTCAACCGTATCTTTGAAGAAAATCATGTCGGTTACAGACTTCTAAACGGGCAGGTTATCCCTATTACAAATCAGGATGAGTTAGATGAAATTAATAAGGTGCTGAAAACCAACAGAAAAACAATTGGGATTCATATACAAAACGCCATCAAGTTATTAAGTCATCTCAAGGCACCAAATTATGCAAATGTTATCAAGGAGTCAATTTTAGCAGTTGAAGCGGCACTACAATATCTAACCGGCGATACATCAAAAACAATGGGGGAATTGTTGGATCTACTATCAAAGAAGTATCATGTTGAACAGGCATTGACCAAGAGTTGGAAGGCTATATATGGATTTGCATCGGATAAATGGGGAATACGCCATGCGGCGAAACCAAACGAGGCAGTTGCTAATTTGGATGATGCCAGGTATTTTCTCATCACCTGCTCTGCATTTGTTAATTATCTTTTGGCTAAGTATGAAGGAAAGTGATAGTTAAAACCAATTCAAAAGTTACTCCGTATTCTTAATTAAAAATTTTTAATAAAAATTGGCCGGTTAATTAATTTCAATTTTTGTCAGATGGTGCTCCATGCAGGTAAATGATATAATTCTTTTCGTTTTGTAATATATTTTATATATTTTGGGTGTATTATT
>CAYPMQ010000405.1:0-2827 GCA_964411625.1 uncultured Ignavibacteriaceae bacterium | reverse complement strand
GCTTATTATGACATGACCCGCGGAATGACCGGGCAGATTTTTGAGTTATATGACCTCGAACAGGAAATAAATGACTTAAAGGTTCTTGAGGTTAAGGAAAATACTGCGAAACTCGAGATGACAATTACAACTAAGAAAAAGGCCGGGCCTGAATTTAAAGACAATAAGATAACCAGCATTAATACCATGAACAAGGTTGATGGTAAATGGCTGTTCTCAGAGACTTCTGTTAAAGAGATGAAGGAACTGTAAAGTGCAGAATATAGAATATAGAATATAGGATATAGGATATAGGGTGTAGGATATAGGGTGTAGGGTATAGGGTGTAGTTTGCCGCGATGGTGGATCAGGTTACAGTTGTTTGCTCTAAATATGTCCGCCGAAGGTGGATTGATCCTGGCTTATCAGCTGAAGGGGGATTGAAGGTGGCTGTCTTCTCTGCCGAAGAGGATTGATCATAGCTCAATAAAGCAAAAATGGATATCCGCCCGCAAAAGTACGAAGACATAAAGAGAAAAGCCACTTGTTCATTCAGAGAACCCCGGGATCGGATCAGCTAATCAAATATTAAGAAGGATTGACAGACCAAATGCAAAATTTTTGCATAAGATTGTAATACAGGGATCAATGAATCTGATTCTCTGAGAGATGTGAGCTGAACGGCCGGTTCAGTCTTCATATCTTTAATGTCACAAAAGAATATACGCAAGAGAGTTTTGGGGTGAACCTGAATTTTATGATACGGGCTCACCCAATAATTTATTTATTCAGAACGAGTTTCTGCATCAGGTTTATTTTTCTGCCTGATGTTTCTGTGACCCCCGAGAATCTGACAAAATAAAACCCTGAGTTATTACCGCTGAGATTCAGGGGAATCCTGCTTATACCTGCCTGAAAATTCCTTGCATTTTCTGATATTACGGTCTGCCCTATAATATTAAAAACTTCCATTTTTAATGATGCGGGCTCCTTCAGGCTTAGTTCAACCGTGGTTGATGGATTAAACGGGTTGGGGTATGCCGCAGCCATTTCAAAATCAACCTGCCTGACGGGCTGAGGTTCATCAATGCCGGTAATTTCCTCAATATTTCTCTTCCAGATTCCTGAAACCGTCATTCCATACAGAGTTTTATCATGAAGATGCATATCCATCATAACTTCATTATCTGCAAAACCTTCGCTCATTTCTGTCCAGTTCTCACCGAGATCGGTACTGTAGTAAAATCGGCCTCTTGGTGAGAGGCTTTTGGTGTTCGCAGAAAACAAGTATCCGTTGTAAGGGATAATCCTCATGAACATGGCTGCATCCTGAAGATTTATTCCGTTGAAATACCTGATCCACTCACCGCCGGGTTTCTTCTTCATAACGCCGTACTGATATCCTGCAATTAACGAACCATTCTCTTTCAGCAGGGTGCGGATCTGCATTCCCGCAGAAAATAATTCCAGTTCAGTCCAGTTCTCACCATTATTTGAAGATCTGTAGATTACACCGTTTCCGCCGGTTCCGACGTAAAGAGTATCTCCATCCTTCACGAAGTCAAATGCATCTCCCGATACCCGCCACAAAATACCGTTCGATTTCTGCTGCCAGGAAGTATAAGGAGCGGATGATCTGTAAACCATATCACCGCCGGTTCCAAGCCAGAGATAAGTACCGTCAAAAAATAGTTTTATGCCATACATCGCCAGTTCGGAGAGACCCTGATTCATGGGTGACCATGATTCTCCGTTATTCGTCGACTTGTAAACACCCTTGCCGAATGTTGCAATATATATCGTTCCGTTAAACTCAATAATGTCTTCGGTAACCGGGGTCTGCGGCAGACCATTGGTAAGAGTTATCCAGGAGTCTCCGCCGTTATTGGATCTGTAAAGATAGTCGGTACCACCGGCAAAAATATAACCGTCTTTAACCAAAACTGCAGCATATAAATCTTCAGGAAGCGAATCGATTTTTTTCCACTGGCCGTTCATGATAACCGTGCCTGCGGCAAAAAGCAAAATTAATAAGTATCTGATCATTTTATCACTCTCAATTTTTTAGTAATCCAAATAAAATTAACTGATTGTTGAAATACCGCAGTGAGTTGAAAAAAGGAGAAGGATGATGATGTGAGGTTAATTCAGATGACCTGCGGGCACATCCCGGGAACGCTGACTCTATTTATTTGAAGGGAAATATCGGGAGATTGTCAAAAATTTTATGGCTTTTGTGTAATTTTGAGGGTTCTTAATTAATTATTCAAAAAAAATGGCAGGAAAATGAAAAAATTCACTCTCGGCATTGTGGTCATGTTATCCGGTATTCTGTTCTTCTCATGCGGATCATCGGATGAAAAGGATATCCGTGCGGTATGCGAAAAACAGGTTGAAGCATTGAACAAAGAAGATATCAATGAACTTCTGACCACTCTTGATGTCGAAGAGAAATCAGTACATGCGGTGCAGATGGTTTTCGAGGATATTTTTCAGAATTATGATCTCCAGACGACCCTGAAAGATGTGAAAGTCCTTAATGTTGACGGTGATAAGGCTGAGGTTGAGGTTACCCATGTGATAGTCAGAAAAGGGGGATCGGAGTTTGTTAATAACACCACAGTGAGCCTGAATACAATGGTAAAGAAGGAAGGGGTCTGGAAAATTTCCAGAATAGAGACAAAGAGTAAGGAAGAACTGAAGTAAGATCACAGTGACAACAGTGACAACAGCCCGCCGCGATAGTGGCATCAGTTAAAACCAACGGCAATTCAAGTCTGAACTATGATTTTCATGATGATGGAATTTTAATGCTCTGAGTTAGTGCGTGAATTGAACCCCGTCAGGG
>CAYPMQ010000404.1:0-2836 GCA_964411625.1 uncultured Ignavibacteriaceae bacterium | reverse complement strand
GAAGTATGCAGATTTCCTGTATTTTTCTTTCCAGTATGAGGCGTCATGATCTTTGAGTTTATCAAAAATCTCATACGGTTTTGCCGCACCAAAATATGCGGCAGCTTCAGATGCGGGTCCGTAATACGCCAGTTTTCCCCCTTTTGTCAGGATAATGACGTGAGTGAGAATCTCAAAATTTTCAGAAGTGATGCTGTGAGTGGTTAGAACAACCGATCTTCCCCTGCCGGTTATGCTTTTAAGCAGAAGCATTACATCAAGGTCTGTTTTGGGATCAAGTCCGCTGGTAGGTTCATCGAGAAACAGTATCGAAGGCTCTGTAAGAAGTTCCTGCCCCAGGTTAACCCTTTTTCTCTGACCTCCGCTGATCCCTTTCTTCTCGGGTGACCCAATAATTACCCCTGCTTCATTTATGAGATCTAGTTTTCTGAGGACGCTATCAACCTGGTCCGAGATTTCGGGTGTGGTGAGTTTTGACCCGAACCGCAGCTTTGCCGTGTATTCAAGCGACTCACGAACCAGCAGCTCCCTGTGAATTATATCATCCTGAGGCACATACCCTGTCTGTCCTCTGAAAAGTTCGGGATTGGAGTAGAGCGATTCCTCATTCAGGAACACCCCTCCTGATGAGGGTCTCGTAACCCCCGCCATCATAAGCATAAGAGAGGTTTTCCCCGCCCCCGAGGGGCCTATGAGCCCGACAAATTCACCCGGATTTATAGTGAGTGATATGTCATCAACAATCGTTTTGAATCCGCCTGCATCAGCAACCAAGTAACTCAGATTTCTCAGAGAGAGCCGCATCGAGTCAAGACTGCCATGATCACTCCCCATTATACTGCCCAGAGTGAGGGGAATTCCGCCGATAACTATTTTGTCAGACTGATTAACCTGAGCGCTTTTTACTTTAACTCCGTTAACCCAAGTGCCGTTTGAACTGCCGAGGTCCTCAATTTCGGATACATTATTGCGTGTCAGAATCCGGGCGTGGTGCCTTGAAACCTTTATATTATCAAGCACAATGTCATTATCAGCGCTTCTCCCTATAGTGATTATCTCTTTCCCTGCAGGGATGAAGACCGGCGAGGCAGATGCGGAGTGCAAATTGTTCTCTTTATCCTGTAACGCACTGCCGTTGCGTAAGAGTGCCCTGCTGATCTGATCCCATGAAAGATCATTATCTTTTCCAAGGGTGATTTTATCGCCCGGTTTAATTTCCTGCCTGCCGCTGACTCTTGCTCCGTTTACAAAAGTGCCGTTTGATGAAACAAGATCATTAATGAAAATTCTGCCCCCTGCTGACTCAACCGAGGCGTGCCGCGAGCTTACATTCGGTGATTTTATAACAATATCGCAGGCAGAATCACGCCCTATAATCACAGTTCTGCCCGGAGGAGCGGCGGAAGTTTTTTTACCGCAGTTATTACAAAACTGAGCGTCATTGTCATTTTCAAAGCCGCAGTAAAAGCATTTCTTCATCAGTAAATTTTTCCTTTGTAAGTAAACGGAAGTTCAATCAGGGCGCCTGATGTTTCCAGTTTCAGGGTTCCTTTAACATAATAACCGATGCTGCCGTTAAACAACCCCTTCAGAATATTCACAGATGCGGGCAGATTTTCCAGTCTGAATATAAATACCCCCGAAGCGTTCTCTGATTTACCACTTATCTTAAGTTCATTCTCAATTGAGCCTGCACCGGAGTATGAATCATTTATATATACAGATGAGGGGTAATCTTTTAGTGTGATATCCAAACCGTAAGGATTGCTGATCAGGAAATTTATTCGCAGTTCTGATTGAGTAAACCCTATGCTCTTTATTTCCGCATTTTTAACCGTAATAAGCTTCTCATTGCTGAGCGCATCCATATAAAGGGAATCAAGGTTTTTTCTGAGGGGAACAACCAGTTCATGATTAACGGGCAGCGGTATTTTTACCGCCCCAAAATCAGCGGCAGCAATACCTTTGAGTATAAAAATCACGGTATCCTGTTTTTCGGATATGAGATTTGCGAGCATGGGAGTTTTAAGATTTGCTCTGAGGCTGAATGATCCCGGGGTGCGTGGCTGCAGTTCAATCTTTGAGAGACTTTTTGCCGTGCCGAGCAGTGAATCATTGTAATATATATCAAGATTCAGGGAGGAGAGCCCGGCAGAAACAGAATTTTTATTGAGATAAAAGACAGTGATATCAAAAACTGCGGTATCCTTTTCAATGGATACTATTTCTGTTTTGCCCGTTCCGGTAATCTCAGGCGCAAGAATTCCCGAGCCGCAGATAAGCGATGTGAGGCCAGCGGCAGCGGCGGTAAGAGCAGTTAGTGCAATTATGAGCCATATTTTCATTTTATTCCCGTTTTTCCTCTCCCCTTCATTCATCTACATTTTCCCGATCTTCTCCCGTCTTTGTTTTGCAAGGGGATGTGAACTGATGAAATCATTCAGCCCGTCCCTTTTACTAGTCTGATATCCGGCTTCAAGCTTTTCCAGTTTTTTGAAAAATTCAACGGCACCGTTTTTTCCGTAACCGGCTTTCTGCATCAATTTAACTCCGAGTTCATCGGCGGCATACTCCTGATCCTTTGAAAACGGCATACGGTAAAGATTATATGCAATCCCGATAACATCACCAAGCAGAGTATTAATCTGTGACGCCCTTACCTGATACTGAATTGCGCTTATGCAGTGCCTCAGTTCATTATGCGCAATTTCATGTGCAAGCACAAAAGCCAGCTCATCTTCTGAAGAGACAGCCTCAATAAGGCCTGAGTTTACATAAATCTGCCCCCCGGCTATGGCATACGCATTGAATTCCGGATCTTTTACAAGGCTTACTC
>CAYPMQ010000403.1:0-2837 GCA_964411625.1 uncultured Ignavibacteriaceae bacterium | reverse complement strand
GGATGATCAAGGTCAAGACATACCATTTTTGCGGCACGCCTCGTGGTACCGCCTGATTTTATGGCGCCTGCTGAACGGTCACCTATTCTCAGGAAGGACATAAGTCCTGATGATCTTCCTCCGCCGCTTAACGGTTCATCTGATCCGCGGAGCTCAGAAAAGTTAGTACCTGTTCCTGATCCGTACTTAAACAGCCTTGCTTCACGAACCCACAGATCCATAATGCCGCCTTCGTTTACCAGATCATCTTTTATTGATTGAATAAAACATGCATGAGGCTGGGGGTGTGTGTATGCATCATTTGAAGAAACTAATTCACCGGTTTCAAAATCAACATAATAGTGACCCTGCGAAGGACCTGATATGCCGTATGCCCAGTTAAGACCTGTATTGAACCACTGAGGTGAGTTGGGAGCTGCCATCTGATTGGCAAGCATGTAGGTCATTTCATCGTAATATGCTCTGGCATCATTCTCGGTTGAAAAGTAATTTGCTTTCCAGCCCCAGTATGTCCAGCAGCCTGCCAGACGATGAAATACCTGACGTGCAGACGTTTCAGATGTGTATCTGTCTTTTTCTGACAGCTTTTCAAGATTTTCGTGATCAGGCTCTGATGGAAGCAGCCACTCCGGAACTCCCGGCTCTTCAACTTTCTTCATCAGTCTGGGCACGCCTGCTTTTCTGAAATATTTTTGTGCTAAAATATCTACTGCTACCTGTGACCATGCGGAAGGCACATCAATATCTTCCATCCTGAATATAATTTTACCATCAGGGTTTCTGATTTCCGAACTCCGCTTTTTGAATTTTACGGTATCCAGTGCATCTTTACCCTGGGTAGTAAACTGTCTGATTATCTTCATTTAACACCAATAATTTTATTAAAATCATTATATTTTTGCTTCTAGTCTTCGGTGAGTGTAACTCCATGTATCGCAATGCATTAGCGGAATCAGTTAAAGTAGAAGTTAAAGCAAATTTGTTTACTTTGGGTTCCAAAATAAGGATTTATAAGATATCCATGCAAATTAAATTTTAGTATCCTCAAAAACTTAATATTGAAAGAATGTCACTTTTTCCCTTGACAATCTCATTTAATTTTTTAACACTTTGCCGACTCTTTTCGTTCATTCACCGAAAACTGCTTTTAATGAGGAAAACATAAGATTAATTTTGCACCAAGAAAGTTTCACAACAGGAGGCCTTATGGCAAATAATAATTCAATGAAAGCAAGAGTGATTTTAGGGGTGATTCTTATCACAGCAGGCGTGCTTGTTTTTCTCGAAAATAATAAAATAGTACAATGGGATCTCATAGGAAGATTGTTCGATTTCAGAACCTGGCTCATTCTGATAGGCATTATCATTCTTGTTAATTCCAGGAGAAAACTTGCAGGCAGTATTTTCGTACTCTTCGGCTCATTATGGTATCTGTCTGATATTCTGAGATTTGATTTTTCAGAACTTTTCTTCCCGGTACTCCTGCTTATTGCCGGTATTGCGATAATTTTCAAACATAATAAGAATAACGGACCGGGAGCCGAATACAGAAAAAAAGGTGTATTGCACAAAGATGTAATAGATGAAGTGGCTATTTTCGGGGGTGGTGAAAGAAAATTTGAATCTGATGATTTCAGAGGCGGTAACCTCACAGCCATTTTCGGCGGACTGGAGATTGATCTGAGAGGCTGCAAACTTTCTGAAGATAACAATATGCTTGATATTTTCGTACTTTTTGGAGGCGTTGATATCAAAATCCCCGCAGACTGGAGGGTACAGAGTGAAGTAATGCCAATCTTCGGAGGTTTCTCAACAAAACATGTTACTTTTGAAAATCCCAGGATAATTGAAAGTACAGGGAAAGTGCTTAACATAAAAGGTGTGGTTCTCTTCGGCGGGGGTGAAGTGAAAGTTTTCTGAGTAACTTTAATTTTCGGGGCCGGGTTTTTTGCCCGGCTTTTTTATTTTAAATAATCTGGCTGTGAGAATTTATTTTCGGGTTTCCCTGATGCGAAAACTGATACAACTATTGCTGCTGAACCTGGTGTTATCTTCATTTCTTTTCCTTTCACTGAAAATTTTTATGGATAAGCCGGTTCTCCCGGCTGCTTTCGATTCATTATTTTCAGTCTTAACTCTTATACCTTTTGGTATAGGTCTGCTGTACCAGACCAGATACATGATTCTTGAAGCTATCAATATTCCCAGAATCACCTTTAATCAACTGATGACTGCGCTTATTATCTCCTTCTTATCGGTTTACTCCACTTATTTGCTTCTCACTTTTGTTTTACCTTCTCAGTATGATTCCTATTCAGAATTTGTGCGGAAAACAATACCTTTCAGAATTTTTGCTGCATTTGCCGGCTGTATGATATTCTCATCTTTTATATTTCTGAAGCTGTTTTATACGAGCAGTATTCAGAGTATTAAAAAGGAATCAGAACTGAATACCCGCCTCAAACAGGCAACCCTTGACTCACTTAAGTTTCAGCTTAATCCTCATTTCCTTTTTAACAGTCTTAACTCTGTAGCCTCACTGACAGTTACTTCACCTGACAAAGCACGCGAAATGACCATTAAACTTGCCGGACTTCTGAGAAATTCTATGAAAAAAGACTCCCCTTTTACAACTCTTTCCGATGAGCTTGAATCAGCGGGCAATTACCTTGAAATTGAAAAAATCAGATTTGGTGATAAATTAAGATTTGTGAAAGAAGTTGATCCCTCTCTCTGGAGTTATAATGTTCCCTCAATGATTCTGCAGACTCTTTTTGAGAATGCCGTTAAGTTCGGGGTTGGTTCAATGACAGAAGAAGTTCAAATTTCTCTTAATG
>CAYPMQ010000402.1:1596-2850 GCA_964411625.1 uncultured Ignavibacteriaceae bacterium | reverse complement strand
ATACTGCTCCGGCCGATTTCAACCCGGTCTGTGGCAGAGATGCGTAAAAAAAGCGAATAACCTTCAGGAATGGCTTCCCTTATCCCGTCAGTGATTTCAGTTATAAATATGATTCTGTTTTCAAAGCTTTCCCCGTACTCATCGGTTCTTTTAGTTGTAAGAGGAGAAAACAGTACTATCCGGTATTTGAGGTAAACAGAGATGTCCTTGATCTTAAACTTTCTGATCTGATCAGGGATGATGGTATCGGTGAGCTCATCCGGAGTGAGAGGGAAGAACTTCTGTGGAAAAAGGTGCAGGAGGCATTTTTCTAATATGGGATTCTTGTTCAAATTCACGTGCAGCGCAAAAAGCGTCTCCTTATTCTTAATGAGTTTCATAAGGGGTTCATCCCGGAAGAGAGTTATCACGAAAATAAAGTAAACGATATCCTTAAAGCGAAGTGCGCTGATTATGTAACGGTCAGGAGAATGATGATTGATGAAGCGATGCTCATCCGTGATAATCAAATATATAAAGTTAATGAGAATTATAAGGCAGAATAGTCATGATTGATAAGGCTAAATTAAAGAAAGAATCGAAAGAGCTGAAAACTCCGATAGGAGTTTATCAGATTAGAAATACAGTTAACGGAAAGGTGTTTATCGGGACGGCTAAAAATGTACCGGGCAAACTTAACGGACATCAGTTTACTCTGAAAACAGGAACTCACATTAACAAAGAACTTCAGGAGGAGTATAACCGGCATGGTGCAGAATCTTTTGTTTTTGAAATGCTCGACGAATTGAAATACAAGGAAGACCCTGATTACCGTTATGAGGAGGAACTTAAGTTTCCTGATGTGGCATGGATAGAAAAAAAACTTCAGCCCGCCGGTAAGACCGAGTATAAAAAGCACCTGTGCATAATATGTCCCATTGCAACTGCAGGGCTGCCTTTTCCTATAGCAAGCAGAGTAGGGCGGCTTATGTTTTCTCTTTCAGCCATCATGGTCTTACTGATCCTTCTTCTGAGCCGGGCAAGATTTATGTTCTCACCCGGAACAACCAGTGATTTAACGGAATCTCTTGAGATTATGATTGTTTTATAATGTTAATTAAAGTTTATAAAAATTACATAAATGTAAGGTAAAGTTTACATTATTTTGATGCATCAATTAACCTCATAATGATATAAAACTTGTTCTCGAAAATTTTTTTGAGCTACAATTTTGTGTTTAATTGATATAATAAATAAGCATTTATCATACATAAG
>CAYPMQ010000402.1:0-1586 GCA_964411625.1 uncultured Ignavibacteriaceae bacterium | reverse complement strand
ATGTAAGGTAAAGTTTACATTATTTTGATCTTTGTAGGGAAAGCATAGTGGATGGGATGCAATTTCCTTTAGAAAAATATTGAGAAGCACCTTGATGATGGTAAAAATGCGATAAATTCTTATCGCTCATCAGAGAATCTTAAAATTGACAGTTTCTAAATCATAGAAGTCACGTTTGTTGAATGTCAGCATAAATTTGATTCTCAGATTAGTGTCAAGAATTATCTCTCTTATAATTATATCTGTCAGACTGAAAGTGGTTCCCGTTTGTCTGTTCAGATTAAAAAGTAAACGTAATGATGATTCACGATATTTTTCATCATTCAGTCTTAAAATTTCCGGTTTAGTTAAAACCTGCTCAAAAGCAAGAACTCTCGATCGTTCTCTTATAAAACGAGTGGATAATGTCTCATAAAGACAGGGCCAAGGGAAAATAATCCTATTGTCCGGGAGAAATTCTGCTAAACTTTTAGCATCATCATGATATTGATCCCTGGGATCATGAAGAGCAATCCAGAAACCGGCGTCAGCAATAATTACCTGATTTGGCAATCAATCCTCTTGATGTTCAATGTTCTCAGGAGAATATCCCCACCAGGGGGCTCTTTTACGCTTACCGATAAGGAACTTTCCCTTTACTTCATTTGATTTTGAATCTTTATAAATTACGTAAAATCTTGAAGCTTCATTAATTTTTACATATTCACCAATTTCTTTTTTCATTTCATCAAATGGATTGTTTTTGTATTCCCTGGAAATAAATGCGAGATTATCACCACACTCGATCGCTCCGATTTTATCCAGCCAGGTGTATAAACCCTCATAATCACCACCAAATCCAAGATCAAATGATAACCAATATTTATTTGTTTCAATCATAGTTCAATATTCCTGTTTCTGAAAAAAAGAGCAAGTAAAGGAAGCAAATACGTTATACCACTTATTTCAGCTTAATCTTTTATATAGATAATATCCTTTGATGTACTGTTGAAAATAAGAACCCTTTGAATCGGATTTCAATAAGCCTTCATAAACTTTTTGGGGGAGGTTACTGAATTCATATTCAGACCCGTTTCTGAATTTAATGTGGAGAATTCTCCTATTATGATCGTACTTTATTGCCTCTAAATTTGTTGAATCAACAGCTAACCAATTCATGTTTTTTTGTATCCTGATAAATTCAATAATTAAATATAATGATAAAAAACCCCTTTTCAATTTACAGTTTGAAGTATGAGCAATATTTTTTCCCTGATGATACACCCTTGACAGATGTTAAGGCTGAACACTCGATCTGAGATTCAATCACAGGCTTAATGTCCTTATCTTCTTGATAGAGCAACTTCCTGCTAATGATTAATCACTGCACTCATCAAAAAAGAATCTCAATTGATTTTCATTTGGGTGTGTTAAGTGAATATAAGTTTTCTGATGAAATGGAGATTGATAGATAATTGAATATTCTGTAATATGTCTGGATTTATAAAGTTCTCCAAAGATTTTATATCTGTTCTGAATACCCTCAATAAATTCAAGATTTTCAATTACTTTACCGACCTTTTAACGCCTTTGGGGTAATTTAAATG
>CAYPMQ010000401.1:0-2852 GCA_964411625.1 uncultured Ignavibacteriaceae bacterium | reverse complement strand
TATCAGCATGCACGAATAATTCCCCTTAAAATTCCGCACCCGGGTACCTCAGGAATGTCAAATAAATCTCAATAGCTATTTCTTCAACTCAACCGGTAAACACAGAGCAGCGGGCTTACAAATTATTATCTGTACTGCAAATCAGTCTTCAGCCTCTGGATATTCCGGGTTTTATCTTTCTTTCTACTAGTTAAACTGAAATGTTAACTCTGATGAAGAGCTGTTTATGCAGTAAATGAAAAAAGCTCTTACCGAAGCTGATTCAGGCACGAGAAAAATCATCCTGAATTGACTACCGGTTTTAATAACAATAAGTGCATTTGGGAGGTTATATAATCAAGATCGTAATAATATTTTATTACAGGGACTGGCAGTTTGAAGTACTTAAATAAATTCTCCGCAGTATTTTCTGAAAGGATACTTTATAGCTCTCAAGCGGCTAAATATTAAGTACGCTCTGAAACCCAGTTCAATTGAATATAATAGTCCCGTCTACTTCGGATAAATATAAAAACATACCTGATCCGGTAACTATTTAATCCGGATTTTTTCCAAAACCACCGGAAGAATAACTCATTACGATTAGGCAGAAATGTTGAAGGATCATCATACAAATTTTGTACCACTCATCCTAAATAAAATCCGTTTATACAAAAGTTATGGCACAACTTTTGACTATATAATAAATTTGGATTGTTGATTATTCAACATACTAATTGAGAAGAAGAAAGTTAGTACACTCCTTTTATCCCCTCATACAGGCGAGGTAAGCAGCAACTTCGCCTGTTTCTTTTTCAACAAATACTGTCGCTTTATTATCTGATCAGGGGAGCTGAAACATCCTGCGGAATCTCTTCAGGGTGTTAAAATTATTTTGTATCGTTTAATGACCAGTCAAAATCAAAGAATTCTATTTTATAGTCGGAGGGTATTTTTTCAATTCTGTAAAGATTGATAAAATCCAGATAACCTGTTTTGGGTGTAACAAACTCATCTTTATATGTTTTAAAAATCTCTGAGAGAATTGCCTTTTTGTTTTTCTTATCCACAATAATAAACCTGGAATCATTCAATGCCTTCCTGGTCATTGAATTCATCTGATCATCAAGGGAAGAGGACGTATAAGCAAAATTTTGCGCTTTTGGTGAGCCTTTTGCACCATTAACCAGGACAAAATGAACTCTTGAATCGAAGAACATTTTTCTGAGCTTCTTTTCTGCGATATCATTCAGTGTCAGCTTTTCACCGGCAACATCATGCACTTTAGAATTGAAGAATCCTTTTATTTTTTTCACCGATTCAGAATTTTTGTTCTCGGCTATAGTTTTTATCACGAGGAAATTGTACACATTTATATAAAATGCTTTTCTGTAAAGCGGGTCTGTTTTATCAAGGTTGGTATTTTTGATTAAAAGACTGATATCTTCAGCTTCGATTCGGGCATCCCTCACAGCACTGTAATTTACTCCGCCGTTAACACAGTGCTTTTTGAAAAACTTATCAACCTTATAAAAAAACTTCTCATCACCTTTCTGAGGATAAGCCGCTGAAATTATTAAAAAAAACACCGCCAGGCATTTATGCAAAAGTTCCTCCAGTTTAAAAATTGTATTTTCTCAGTGCATCACATTACTGCAAAGCCTGAATTTGTAGAATTGAAAATGGGAAGAAGTGTAGAAATACATGATATTTCAGCACTTAAGGTAATTAATTTCCGCTTAACCTCAAATAATCTTTTTATAAACTGACACAGGTTCACAAATAAGAAAAGCCGGGGAATCCGGCCTTTTCTCTCAGAATGTTTTTGTCAGTTTTTAGGGAAATCTGTTTCAAATGCCTTAAGCTGTTCTGTGATAACTGATTTATCGCCGACTACAACAAGGCTCATTTTCTTCAGATCGATATATTTTTTTGCTGCCATTGAAATATCTGCAGGGGTTACTGCATATACATTTTTAACATAATCAGTCAGATATGATGACGGGAGCTCATTCAGATCAAGATTTGCCAGCTGACTTATAACTCCCTGCCTGGTTGAATTCTGTAGAACAAATATTCCTGCGGAATAATTTTTAATTCCTTCAAGCTCTGATTCTTTCGGGTTTTCATCCTGGAGGCGTCTTATCTCGTAATAAATTTCAGTGAGTGAGGGTCCTGTAGCAGAAGTTGTTACATCTGCCTCCATAACCCAGAATGCTGCTCTGTATCTGCTTACTATGGAGCTTCCGGGGGAATAAGTGTATCCTTTATCCTCTCTGATATTTGATGTGATTCTGCTGCCAAATGACCCGCCAAGCATGGTATTCATAAGGTTCAGCTTCATATAATCTGGGTTTGAGATATCAACAACAGGACAGCCGAGACTAATTGTTGACTGCGGTGCACCGGCTCTTTCAATTACAACCATTTCTTTTTTGCTGTTGAGAACCGGGATATTTTTTGCAACAGGATTCCCTTTAGCCCAGCCGCCAAAGTATTTTTTGACGGATTCCCCGGCTTTTTTGATATCATAATTTCCGGAGATGTAAATATGTGCTCTTAAAGCGCCGATATTTTCTTTATAGAATTTTTCAACTTCAGCTTTTGAGTATTTAGCCACATCATCCTGAGTCGCCTCTTTACCAAGAGGATGATTTCCGTACATCAGTTTTCTGAATTCACGGTCAGCTATGTTCTGAGGAACATTCTCGTTGATGCTGATATTTCTGATGTAATCCTTCTTGAGTCTTTCGATATCACTTTCATTAAAAGCAGGATTCATAACAACGTCAGCTATCATTTTTATAGCTTCATCAACATAATCGGCGAGTACATCAATTGTAATATTGCTTAGTTCATTACCGCCGGAGCTG
>CAYPMQ010000400.1:0-2853 GCA_964411625.1 uncultured Ignavibacteriaceae bacterium | reverse complement strand
CACGAACGTCTCGTTATACATTCATGGATTGATCAGCTTTGGTGCGTTAACCGGTTCAATGGTAGCAATGTCAGGAGATGAGGCTTTTGTTATGCTCGCTCTTTTCCCCGAAAAAGCAGTTTTGCTCTTCGGGATTCTGTTTGTCCTCGGCATTCTGACCGGCTACCTTACCGATCAGGCAGCAAAAAAATACAAGCTTAAATTTTGTGAAGATTGTGCCGGTCTGAGCGGTAGGGAAAAACGAAAGGATTTTCGTAACTACCTGAAAGACCGGGTATGGAATCATATAATAAAAAAACATATCCGGAAAACTGCCGTCTGGACTTTTTTCGCCCTCCTCATTATGGAGGCGGCAAATTTGTTCATAAATCTTGAGCAGTTTACATCGGATTATAAACTGGCTTTCCTCTTTGTGGGCGCAATTGCAGGGCTTATTCCCGAATCGGGTCCCCACCTTCTCTTTGTGACATTATTTGCCAAAGGAATGGTGCCGTTTTCTGTGCTGCTGACGAGCTCAATTGTGCAGGACGGGCATGGAATGCTTGCACTTCTTCCGCACTCGGTGAAAGATGTAGTCAGAATTAAAATTATAAATTTTGTTTTCGGTATCAGCATAGGTTTACTGGTTTATCTGGCGGGTTTTTAATATCGAATCTTTTAAATAACATTCCGGGAAGGATTAACAATGAATAAGCGATTAGCAATTGCTGTTTCTCATGCAGGCGACGAGCCTATGGTAGCAGAACATTTTTCGGGCTGTGATAACTTTGCAGTTTATGAGTTTGGGGAATCTGATATAATTCTAAGAGAAGAAAATTATTTTAATCCCCTTGCCGGGCAGCACACAGGTTCCTGCCAGATACCGGGATATGTAAGTCAGTTTAATATTGATGTGATCATCGCAGGCGGTATGGGTCGTAAGGCAATAGATAAGTTTATGGATTACGGCATTGAAGTAATTACTGCCGGCGGCCTGACATGCAGGGAAGCGCTTGACCTTTTTGTTGCGGGTAAACTGCACGGATATAACCCATGCGAGCATGAACACGGCCACGGAAACTGCCATCACCATTAATACTGCTATTCAATCAAAATTAAATATTGATGATGAGTCTTTTTAATAATAAGTTCCGGTTTAATAATGAACAAATCTGATGATGGCGGATTCGGTGAGGGTTTTTACGGACGACCGATAGTTGTAAATACCTATGATATTGATGCCGCAGGTCACGTTAATAATGTCGTCTATCTTGAATGGGCAGAACAGCTCAGAGTAGAGTTTCTGATGAAATATTTCAGGTTCAGAGAGATTTATGAGCAGGGTTACTATTTTGTAGTGGTCTCCACCAATATCAGCTACAGAAAACAAATAAAACTGTTTGAAAAGCCTTCAGGAATCGTAAAATCCAAATACCTCACCAAAGGTTTGATACTGATTGCAATTGAAATTTACATACAGGGTAAAAAATCTGCCTCAATTGAGCAAAAATGTGTGGTGTTTGACCTTAAAGCCGGAAAAATGATTACAGGTAAAGAATTTGACGCTTTATTTGAGAGACTCTGATTAATCTTTTTTGATAAAATTCAGGTGAAACTCCCTGTCTTAGTTGCCCGGTTCAGGAATAGAGGAGGTTTACCTCACATCCATATCATTCAGGCATCAAATTAAAGCTGCAAATTTCCTATCAGGTACAATCAGGTGTGTTATCCCGTGTATTTTTCGGTCTCATGTTACAAGAGTAAAAAATTAAAAATATTTTTATGATCGTACTATTACATTTTATAATGTTTATATATAATTTTTTCTAACCTGACTTACAGAATCAGCAGGTAAATTAATATTACAGAATCAACGCAGGAGGCAATGGCAGGAAATAAGCGGAATGCAGCCGGTCTTTCTGAAAAAATCTAAGGGCTCTTTTAAGCGCCTGAGTCATTTTAATTACATCAGACTCAAGCAGAAAATTAAAATTGAATTATTCCAGATAGGTTGTTATGCCCGAATTAACAAATAGTGTAAACCTGTCAGGATCAATAATTGCAAACTTCAATAATGTTGTTTTAATATTTCTTTTTCTGGCCGGGATTTACCAATATCCCGGGTTAGAATACCGGCTGGGTATCGTTTTTATGCTGAGTATAGTTCCGGTAACTTACATGCTTATATCAGAATTGCAGTCTGACAGAACGGTGCTGTATTAAGTTCAGTTATCACTTTTAATTATTTTCATTGTACTTGAGTTTTTAGGGGATTATTTATTGAAGCTTGATTTCAGACAAAACAAAAATTATGTCATTCCTTTTTTAACTCTGTTTTATGGCTCTTTGGGGGGCATGATAGGAATAGTGAGTCATAGCGGAAGAGGATGGACTATATTAACGGTGTTAACATTTATGATTATGACAACCGTGAGTTTAATAAAGCACCTGAAAACAAATACCTGAAAAAGAGTTTTTCCGGGAAACCATAAAATCGAAACATTGTGCCCCCGAAAGCAGAGACTTATAAAAAAGGCCTCCTGCAAAGGAGATAAGCCCGCCTGATTTACAATTAAAAAAATTATAATCGCTATGGTAAAGTGTGTATAAATGCGAAAAATGCCGCTGCAGGTATTCTGAAAACCCGGAATTCCGGAAACGGAAAACTTAAATTCAGGAATATTCATTCCCTGATTCTGATTTTTATAAAAGGGATCAGGTAAGACTTTTTTTGGGTGAGAAGAAAATAAATTAATAAACAATCATTGAATCTGAAATTTTTCACCCGCCGGTTATTTCAATCTCCTCAAAAAAAATGACCTTGTAACAAATTTTGCACTGATTAGAAACTTTTTATCCGGCTCAGATAAATAG